>MNXO01000108.1 GCA_001872995.1 Bacteroidetes bacterium CG2_30_32_10
ATAACTTTATTTTGGTCATCTAAAATAAGAATCCCTCTAAAAATAGGAGCTTGATTAATAGGAAACAGATAATCTGAAGATATCTTTTTCATATCTATAATTTTAATGAGCTTCGAGCCAGTTTTCGCCAGTTTTCATTTCTATTTCAATAGGAACTTTCATTTTGATGGCATTTTTCATATTTTTTTCAACGATTAATTTAATAATATCAATCTCTTCCTTAAATACATCAAAAATTAATTCATCATGAACTTGAAGAATCATTTTTGATTTTAATTCTTTCTCTTTTAATTCATCAAAAATACGAATCATTGCAATCTTAATCATATCGGCAGCAGTTCCTTGAACAGGAGCATTAATGGCATTTCTTTCGGCATAACCCCTAACAATAGCATTACTTGAATTAATATCAGACAAATAACGTTTTCTATCCATCATTGTTTCTACATATCCGTTTTCTCTAGCAAATAAAATTGTATTATCCATATATGCTTTAATAGCAGGATATTTATTGAAATATTGGTCAATAATTTCCTTTGCTTCTTTTCGAGGAATTGAAAGCCTTTCGGACAGACCAAAAGCTGAAATGCCATAAATAATACCAAAATTAACCGTTTTGGCATTGCGTCTCATTTCCTTGGTAACTTCATTTAAAGCAACACCATAAACTTTTGCAGCAGTAGCAGTATGAATATCCAATCCATTTATAAAAGCTTCAATCATTGCTTCGTCATTACTGAGTTCTGCAATAATTCTTAGCTCTATTTGCGAATAATCGGCTGATAGCAATACATAATCTTCGGTTCGTGGAACAAAAGATTTTCTAATTTCCCTGCCTTTTTCAGTACGAATAGGTATGTTTTGTAAATTAGGATTGTTAGAGCTTAATCTTCCGGTTGAAGCGACAGCTTGATTATAAGAAGTATGAATTCTATTGGTAATCGGATTAACCATCAATGGCAATGCATCCACATAAGTAGATTTTAATTTAGTCAAAGAACGATAATCCAATATTTTATCTATAATTTCGTGCTTTCCTTTCAGTTTTACCAATACTTCTTCGCCTGTTGAATATTGTTTTGTTTTGGTAACCTTTGCATTTTCTACAATCTTAAGCCTTTCGAATAAAATTTCACCCAATTGTTTAGGAGAAGCAATATTAAAATTTATTCCAGCAAGTTGATATATATCTATTTCTAATTGTTTTATTTCTGATTGTAATTGCTTTGAGTATTCATTTAAAGCAGCAATATCAATTCTAACACCTTCAAACTCCATAGAAGACAGCACGTGTATTAATGGAATTTCAATTTCATTAAAGAGTTTCCTTGTATTTGTTGAATTTAATAGCGGCTCGAATATGTTTTTAAGCTGAAATGTAACATCAGCATCCTCAGCAGCATACTCTTTAACATCATCTATATTTGCAAATCGCATATTTGAATGATTTTTCCCTTTTTTGCCAATCAAAGTTTCTATTGAAACTGGGATGTAGTTAAGATATGTTTCGGAAAGCAAATCCATATTGTGTCGCATATCTGGTTGCAAAAGATAATGAGCTAACATCGTGTCAAATAAATTATTATTAACCATTATTCCATATTTCTTCAATATAGAAATATCGAATTTCAAATTATGACCAATTTTTTCAATAGTTTTATCTTCTAAAATGGTTTTAAATTCATTGATGATGCTTATTGCCTCTTTGTTGTTTTCAGGAATACTAACATAATAAGCTTCTTGAGGTTGAAAAGCAAAAGAAATTCCAACCAGTTCAGCATAAATTAAATCAAGCCCCGTTGTTTCTGTATCAAAGCAAAATGATTTTTGTTTTTTCAATTTATCTATTAACTCAGCTCTTTTAGAAGAGGTATCTATTAAATGATAAGTGTGGGTAATATCTGCAATCGTTTTCCTTGCTTCAAACGGAGGCTCTGCTTCAGGTATTTCATTTGTCTTAGCTCCACCAACTGGTTCACCAAACAAATCCATTTGTATTGAAGGAGATGGTGCTTCGTTAAGCGATAAATCTGTAAAAACTCTTTTAGCAAAATTCCGGAATTCCAATTCATTTAAAAGCTCTCTCAATACTTTTTCGTTGGGTGGTTTCACTTTTAAATTTTCCTCCACAAATTCAATAGGAACATCAAGAATAATGGTTGCTAATTGTTTGGAAAGCATTGCTTGTTGGGCAAATTCTTTCACTTTAAGTTTTACTTTTTCATTCTTAATTTGGTCACTGTTTTCAATTAGATTTTCAATACTATCAAACTCTTCGAGTAGTTTTTTGGCAGTTACTTCGCCTACTCCAGGTATTCCTGGTATATTATCAGAAGCGTCGCCCCATAATCCTAGCATATCAATCACTTGTTCTGGACGTTTGATGCCAAACCGATTGCAAACTTCTTTTACACCCCAAACTTCTGCTTTATCTCCGAACTTGGCAGGTTTATACATAAATATTTTATCTGAAACCAATTGACCAAAATCTTTATCGGGAGTCATCATATAAGTAGTAAAACCCAATTGTTCTGCTTTTTTAGCAAAGGTTCCTATTACATCATCGGCTTCGTAACCATCTAAATAAAGGATAGGAATATTAAATGCTTCAATAAGCCTTTTGATATAAGAAATAGAAGTAATGATATCCTCAGGAGTATCTTCTCTATTGGCTTTATATTGAATAAAACTATCGTGTCTCACAGTTGGAGCCATCGTATCAAAAGCGACCCCAATATGTGTTGGATTTTCTTTTTTTAAAATATCATACAATGCATTTGCAAAACCTACAATAGCCGAAGTATTTAATCCTTTGGAATTGATTCTTGGATTTTTATTAAGCGCATAATAGGCTCTATAAATGAGCGCCATGGCATCTAAGAGAAATAATTTTTTTGGTTCAATCATTCTTAATTTTTTTAAACAATTATTGAAAAACCTAAATCTACCTCATTGGCAGGCAATCCACCTCTGATTCCCCAGTTTTCTATGGGTTGTTCATTAATAACAATAGTAATATCATTGCCATTAATATTTATGGAAGTAGTGATGTTTTTTACAATTTCTGCATAAAGCAATTTTTTGGCTTCCTTGCTTCTTCCTTTAAACATCGTAATTTCTATTATAGTGTAATCATCACTTCTTCCTGTTCGTTCAAAATGGTCGCTCTCCAATTCATACAAACGCTGACGGCGGTCGTTTACAGGTATTTTTAATGCAACCACTAACGCTTGGTGAATTCCATCAAGTAACTTCTTTTTATATTCAATGGTTTTCCCTTTTACAATTTCTACTTTTATCAATGGCATATTTTAAACATTTAATTATTGTTCAAACCTACATATTTTTTTTTAAATTTTTATCAACCTGACATTTTTTAAACACCAAAGAAATTAAATTTAATGATTATTTTCAAACTTGAAACTGATTTATATTAATTTTGTATGTTTTCAATTGAAATATTTATGAAAAAAAACATCAAAGCCTTTATTTTTGCTATTATTCTATTAATTTCCATGTCTTTTTATGCTTGCCATAAAGAAGACAATACCTTTCCCATTTTAAAATTAAACGGAAAGGATACAGTTACAATCAATTTAAACGAAACTTATACAGATGCTGGTGCAACTGCAAGCGATGACATAGACTTAGATCTCACCAAATCAATTTTTGTTAAAAACGAAGTGAATATAAATAAAGTTGGAACTTATAAAGTGTTGTTTTCTGTTTCTGATAAGGCGGGCAATGTTGCACCCACCAAAACAAGAATTGTACATGTAATCAATAATTCAAGCATTTATATTGGTAATTATGCCGCAAATGTCTATATTTATTATCCCAACGAAGATTCAGCAAAGTATAGCACACAATTAATTATTGATTCAACAAAAAATAATAAATTACTTTTTACAAAATTTTCGGATACCCTCACCAAAAAGCCCGATATTTTTGGTATTGTTTCTGGTAGCACTATCGAAATTCCATTGCAAAAAACAACTATTTCTTACCATACCTCTGAATGCACTTTTCAAGGTTATGGAACCATTGATACTTCTGGAATTAATTTAATTTATTTTAAATCTTATAAAAATACGGTTTATTCTTGTAAAGCTAATTTTCTGAAACAAAAAAAATAATTACTAATACCAAGCATGAAACACCTTGTAATCCTAAAATCTATTTTATTAATAATCCCTTTTGTTATATTGTTGTTTCTTTTTCAATGTAAAAAAGATAAACCAGAACCTATTGACCCAAACAACCCTTTCAAACCTACTCCTTATTCGATAACAATTCCTAAATTCTTTCCTACAAAGATTTATATACCTGACGATAACCCTATGACAGTTGAAGGAATAGAATTGGGCAGGTATTTATTTTATGATGGCAGATTATCTGGCAGAACCCATCCCGATTCTTTGATGAGTTGTGCCACCTGCCATAAACAAGAATTTTCTTTTGAATGCGGTTTACCACTTCCTGCCCCACAAGGCATTACAGGCATTTCTACTCCACACGTGATGCTTCCAATGATTAATTTAGTATGGAACCCCAATACTTTATTATGGAATGGTAAGGTTAATAAAATTGAAGACTTGGTTTGGATGAGCGTATTAGCACCTCACGAAATGTATGGTGATACCAATCGCGTTAAATCTCTTTTACAAACCATAAGCATCTATCCGCCTATGTTTAAAAAGGCTTTTGGTTCAGAGGTAATTACTATGGAAAATATTTCTAAAGCAATTGCCCAGTTTATCCGAACGCTTATCTCTTCCGATTCCAAATTTGATAGGTATTTAAGGGGTGAGCTTCAACTAACACCCTCCGAACTTAATGGTTTCGTTTTATTTACTACCGAAGAAGGTGCTGATTGCTTTCATTGCCACGGCAGTTCAGGCAATCCATTATTTACTACCAACCTTTTTTACAACAATGCTTTAGATACTGTTTTTAATGACCCAAGAGACAGATTTTCTATTACTGGAAATGCGATGGATAAAGGAGCATATAGAGCACCTACTTTAAGAAACATCGAATTAACCGGACCTTATATGCGAGATGGTCGCTTTACAACGCTCCAGCAAGTTATTGATTTTTATAGCGAAGGTCTTTTAATTTCTCCTTATGTAAATCCTTTAATGCACAAAATTAATGATGGTGGAGCACAATTAACCAGCAATGAAAAAAACGATTTAATATCATTCCTTAAGACCCTTACAGATACTTCGTTTATCAATAATCCTGCTTTCAAAAAACCTGCTGAATTGGGAAATTAGATATTTATTTTTCTTGTTTTAAATAAATACTAAATAAAATTTCATCATTATTGTTATTTAGAATCATTATAAATTATTATCTTTGCATAGTATTAATTAAATGCTAATTTTGCACTCGATATGAATAATTGTTCATATCGCAAAACAAAAAAAGATACAAATACTAAACACTTGGTAAATATATCAACGAAAATTTTATATAAAACATTAAATTATGAACAATGCAATTTTTAATTTTGAAGAACCTAAAAATGAAAAAATCTTATGTTACAATCCTGGTAGTATAGAAAGAACAGAATTAATAAAAGAGATTGAAAAAATTCATTCATCTGAAATTGAAATACCTTTAATTATTGGAGGTAAAGAAGTCAGAACAGGAAAATTGGGGAAGGTGGTGATGCCCCACGATCATGGGCATGTGCTTGCCACTTATCACTTGGCAACAGAAAAAGAAATAAAGCTGGCAATAGATGCCTCAATAAATGCACATAAAATGTGGTCAAATATCGAATGGACAGTTAGGGCATCTATATTGGTTAAAGCAGCCGAATTAATGTCAACTAAATATAGGTACTTGATTAATGCCAGTACTATGCTTGGACAAAGCAAGAATGCTTATCAGGCAGAGATAGATTCTGCATGCGAAACAATAGATTTTTTGAGATATAATGCCTACTTTGCTTCTAAAATATATTCTGAACAACCAAAATCAGGTTTCAATCAGCTGAATAGAATGGAATTTAGACCTCTCGAAGGTTTTGTTTTTGCAGTAAGCCCTTTTAACTTCACTGCAATTGCATCTAATCTCAATATGTCTCCTGCATTGATGGGTAATACTACTATTTGGAAACCCGCAACCACTGCAATCTTATCTAATTATCACTTAATGAAAATATTTCAGGAAGCTGGTTTACCTGATGGTGTGGTTAATTTTCTACCAGGTAGCGGAGCTCTTATAGGCAATCAAGTGCTTTCCCATAAAGATTTGGGAGGTATTCATTTCACAGGGTCGAATAATACTTTTAATTCTCTTTGGAGAAAAATATCGGAAAATCTTGAAAACTATAAATCATATCCGAGGATTGTCGGCGAAACAGGAGGAAAAGATTTTATTTTTGTTCATCCTTCTGCCAATCCATTGGAAGTAGCAGTAGGAATAATCAGGGGTGCATTCGAATACCAAGGGCAAAAATGTTCTGCAGCATCAAGAGGCTACATTCCAAAATCTCTTTGGAATCAGATAAAGGATTTGCTGATTCAGATGACTAAAGAGATTAAAATGGGCGACCCCAGAGACTTCACTAACTTTGTTAACGCAGTGATTGACGAAAACTCATTTAATTCCATAATGAAATATATTGATTTTACTAAAAATGCTACTGATGCTAAAATTATTGCAGGTGGTAATGGAGATAAGTCAAAAGGTTATTTCGTAGAACCCACCATAATTGAAACGAGTAATCCTTTCTTCAAAACAATGACAGAAGAAATATTTGGTCCTGTGATGACTATATACGTTTATGAGGACAAGGATTATGAAAAAACTTTGCAACTTTGCGATGCTACTTCTCCTTATGCGCTCACTGGTGCCATTTTCTCACAAGACAGGATTGCTGTTGCAGAAGCTTGTAATAAATTAAGATATGCAGCAGGTAATTTTTATATCAACGATAAACCAACTGGTGCCATGGTGGGCATGCAACCTTTTGGTGGAGCCAGAGGATCAGGCACCAATGATAAAGCAGGTGGAAATCTGAACCTTTACAGATGGATTAGCCCAAGAACAATAAAAGAAACTTTTGCACCTGCTACTGATTTCAGGTATCCTTTTATGGATTAAAATTCAATAAACCTTATACGCATTTAAATTAAACAAAAAAAAGCAATTAAAAGAAATGGGAAAAGAAAAGATTAAAAAAATTTTAGAAAAATTTGGTATTAAAGAAATAAATAATGGTGTTTCGACTGGTACAGTTTGGTTCGATACCAAAGGAGACATCACAACCATCACCTCACCAATCGACCATTTTGAAATAGGAAAGGTAAAAAATGCTACTATTGAAGACTATGAAGCAGTAGTAAAAACAGCAGAGGAAGCTTTTAAACTATGGAGAGATTATCCAGCTCCACATCGTGGAGAAATTGTGAGACAAATTAGTATGGCTCTTCGAGAAGCAAAAGAAGATTTGGGCTATTTGGTTTCCTTAGAAATGGGAAAAATTTACCAGGAAGGACTTGGAGAGGTTCAGGAAATGATTGACATTTGCGATTTTGCTGTTGGTCAATCAAGGTTATTGAATGGATTTACAATGCACTCCGAAAGACGCGAGCACAGAATGTATGACCAGTATCATCCTTTAGGAATAATTGGTTTGATAACATCTTTTAATTTCCCAGTTGCAGTGTGGGCATGGAATTCGATGTTGGCTGCCGTCTGTGGTGATGTTATTATCTGGAAACCAAGTTCAAAAACCCCTATTTGTGCCATTGCCACTCAGAATATTATTGCAAAAGTTTTAAAAGACAATCATTTACCTGAAGGCATTTTTAATATGATTGTTGCCAAGTCTTCCGTTTTAGGTGATAATTTTGTAGCTGACGAAAGAATACCTATGTTTTCAGTAACAGGATCAACGAAAGTTGGTAAACATATATCGGGAATAGTTGGTCAACGACTTGGTAAAACAATTATGGAATTAGGTGGCAACAATGCTGTGATTGTTTCAGACGCAGCCGATTTAGATATGGCAATTAATTCTATTGTATTTGGTGCAGTTGGAACTTGCGGACAAAGATGCACCTCAACCAGAAGAGTGATTGTTCAGGAAAAAGTTTATAATGAAGTAAAAAACAGACTTATCAATGCCTACAAGCAGGTTTCTGATAAAATTGGGAACCCATTGGATGCAAATAACTTGATAGGACCATTAATTGACAAGACCTCAGTTAAAGCTTTTACAAATGCCATTGATGAAGTTCAAAAAGAAGGAGGAAAAATATTGTTTGGCGGAACACTGCTTGAAGGCGAAAAATTCATTTCAGGCAATTATGTAGTTCCTGCATTGGTAGAGGTTGAAAACAATTATAAAATAGTTCAGGCAGAAACCTTTGCCCCTATTTTGTATATGATTAAATACAAAACAATTGAAGATGCGATTGCATTAAATAATGAAGTACCCCAGGGATTATCTTCCTCAATATTTTCTATAAATATTCGCGAAGCAGGTAAATTTTTATCAGAATCTGGTTCTGATTGTGGTATTGCCAATGTTAACTGCGGCACTTCAGGTGCTGAAATTGGTGGAGCATTTGGTGGTGAAAAAGAAACTGGCGGTGGCAGAGAATCTGGCTCCGACTCTTGGAAACAATACATGCGTCGTCAGACCAATTCTATTAACTATAGTTATGAATTGCCTTTGGCACAAGGTATCAAATTTGATTTTTAATATATATTCAAGAATTGTATAA
>MNXO01000084.1 GCA_001872995.1 Bacteroidetes bacterium CG2_30_32_10
TCAATAAATAGGATTTTGTAAAATTTTCCCATTAAATAAATATTATAGTAACTAAATTAAAAGGCTTTAACGTTAAATTATTCTATAAAATCAATCATAACAGAACTATCAATCCATAAATATCATTTTCTGAACGTCTAATCCTTCAATTTTCAATAATTCATTTTCGAGTTTAACACATTCATCAATATTTCCGGTCAGTTCTAATATAATTAAGCCACTTTGGCTACATAAATCTTTATCAACTTCGTGCAAACCAAGCCTAGTTTTGATTGAACAACCATATTTTGTTAAAATACCTTGTATAAGCGATGCACCTTTCACTCTATTAGAGATGTAGATGCCTATAATTCTTATTTCTTTCATTGGTTTAAAATTTATTTTTATATCTATTTAAGAAAACTCATTTTTTTAACTTCTATTCCTCCAATTGATAGGAGTTCTTCTTCAAAAGCATCGCATTCATTATTATTACCATCAAGTTGTAAAACAATAATACCAGAACGACTACAAACATCGGTACTAAATTCATGGAAACCAAGTCTAGTTTTAATCAACTGGGCATATTTTGAAAGTACAAGCTGGGTTCTATTAGATTCTTTGATGCGATCAAAAATATGTAAGCCAATTATTCTTATTTCATCCATCTTTTTCGTTTATCAATTAAAAATATAAATCTCTTTTCCCTTGTTTAACTAATTCAATTTTATTGGTTAATTCAACAACATCTTGTTGTGAAGCTAATTCCAATAATTTTTTCTCAATAAGCAAGTATCCCTTTTGTTTGGTAGTTTCTTTCGCATAGTCTTCCAGGTATTCGGCAAAAGTCAATAATGCATTGGGGGTGCAGAAACGTTTTATAAAGCCAGGAACAGAAAATTCCATAAAATGCTCACCAGTTCTACCTCTTCTGTAGCAAGAAGTGCAAAACGAAGGTATATATTCATTTTTAACCAATTCATCAATCACTTCGCTTAAAGAACGGGTATCATTAATCTGGAATTGTTCCATATTTAAATCCTGACTTTTGTTCTTTTTTTTGCTATAACCACCAATTTCCAGATTAGTACCTCCATCAATTTGCGATACTCCAAAACGAAGTATTTCATCTCTTATTTTAGCTGATTCCCTTGCTGTCAATATCATTCCGGTATAAGGAACCGCAAGTCTCAAAATAGCGACCAATCTAACAAATTCAGAATCACTAACTAAATGAGATTTGTCAATATTTAAGGAAGATGCATTTTGAATTCTTGGAAATGAAATAGTATGTGGACCAACATGATAAGCCGCTTCAAAATGATTAACGTGGCGAATAAGCCCTAAAACCTCAAAACGCCAATCGTATAAGCCAAACAAAGCACCAATTCCAACATCGTCAATGCCGGCTTCTTGTGCTCTATCAAGAGAAGTCAATCTCCACTCATAATTACGTCTTATCCCTCCCAAATGGACTTTTTTATATGTTTCTTGGTGATAAGTTTCTTGAAAAACTTGATATGTACCAATTTTAGAATCTTTAACTATTCTAAAGCCATCAATATCTAAGGGAGCAGCATTGATATTAACCCTTCTGATTTCTCCATTTTTAACTTTCACCCCATAAACAGTTCTAACAGAATCTGCAATAAACTCAGGCGAATATTTAGGATGTTCGCCAAAAACTAAAATCAATCGCTTATGTCCCTGCTCTTCTAATGCTGCAACCTCTTCAATTAATTGTTCTTTTTCTAATGTAATACGATTCATTTCTTTATTAGTAGAACGAAATCCACAATATTGGCAATTGTTGATGCACATATCGCCAACATACAAAGGAGCAAACAGTACAATTCTTTCTCCATATACTTTTTCCTTCAGCATCCTTGCACCTTGCTTTATTTCTTCTATAAGTTCAGGGTCGGTAGTATTAATAAGAGCAGCCGTTTCTTCTAAAGAAAGTCTATTTTTATCAAGCGATTTGGCAATAATGTCCTTAACTCTTCCTACTGTAGGTTTTGTGTTATTAATATAATCCCATATTTCATTGGTATCAATGAATGGAACCATTCGTTGGTCTTTTATTTTGTATTTTTCCGGTTTATAAATCATTTATGATTGTTGTTTACAATTAATATAATTAAATGCAAAATTATAAAAAATACAGCTATGCATTTTTTATTACTATAATATTTTTATTCTTATTGAAAACAGGTGTTAATACCTATTAAAATATTGCAAAATCACAAAAAAAATCGTATGTTTGTTCTATAATTTTACAAATTTTACCAAATAAATATATGTTTAAGTTAAAAAATATTTTCACTTTATTGTTTTTATTAGTTTGTGGTTCGGTTTATACTCAAATTCCAACCAATGGCAATATTGCCTGTTATCCCTTTAGCGGAAACACCAATGATTACAGTGGAAATGGGCATAATGGTACTAATTCGGGAGCTATTTTTACTTCAGATTATTATAATAGAGCAAATAATGCGTATTTTTTCAATGGCTCCAATGCTCATATTACCTTACAAAACATAAATGACCTTTTAGTTCCCAATTTTACATATAGCGCTTGGGTAAAGGTTTCATCTTATCCTGCAAATGGTAATGTTACAAAAATACTATCCATTGGTGGTGGTCCTAATACTCAAAACATTTGTTTGTTTAATAACTACAATAGCAACTTAAACGGTTTAGGATTTTATGGAGCCAATCAAGGTGGTACCACCAGCGATTGTGATTTTGGTTTACTTCCTCAACTTAACACTTGGTATCATATTGCCATAACAAGAAGCAATAACAGCGTTAAACTATATATTAATGGAAATTTTGAGCGTGAAAATCTCATCAATAATCACGTAGCTGTTTATGGTGGAGGTATAAATTCTGCTATTATTGGAGCTTCAACAGGTTTAAACCAGCATTTTAATGGTAACATTGATGATATTCATATTTACAATAGAGAATTAACTGCTATAGAAATTCTATCTCTTTATGGAGTCGGAACTAATACGCTTACAATTACATCCAATTCGGGAGATACCATTTGTATGAACGAAAATGTTACTTTTATTGCAAATGGAGCAGCTCATATTAGTAATCCTAATTATCAATGGTATGTTAACAGCAACGCAGTTGGTATAAATGCTCAAAACTATACTACTTCAACTTTAATAAATGGTGATATATTGTGGTGTTATGTTTTTCCTCCTGCTAACGACTGCGAAGCCCCTGTATTATCAAATTCAATCTCAATGACGGTTAATCCATTAAATCAATTAGGCATCTCTATTATCGCAACTCCGGGAGACACTGTGTGTAAAGGAGATTTAGTGCTTTTTAATTCTATTGTAACCAATGGATTTGGTAATCTTACTTATCAATGGACTATTAATGGTATTAATGTTGGAAATCAAAACTCTTTAACTTTAGATACCTTATCTAACGGAGCAATAGTAAATTGTATTCTAACATCTTCTGCAGAATGCTTAACCAACAATCCAGCAAGCTCGCTTCCTATTCAAATGACAATTAATGAAATCATCCCTCTCATTGATACAATTACAGCCTTTCCTAGCAATATTATATGCAAAGGAGATAAAGTTACTTTTAATGCTTATGGCTATAATGGTGGAAGCACTTATTCCTATCAATGGAAATTAAATGGAATTAATGTAGGTGTCAATCAAGAATCTATTGATATTGATACATTGTCAAACGGAGATATTGTTACTTGCATTTATTCTTCAACAAATTCATGTGTTTCAAATAATCCCGCTACTTCTAATCCTATAGTAATGATTGTTAAAGATTTTTCTGCTCTTCAATTTCAAATAATTGCTTCTCCTAGCACTTCTATTTGTAAAGGTACGAATGTACAATTAACAGCAGAAATAATTGGACCTCCAGCCAATGGCGTTACTTGTCAATGGCAAATAAATGGAACTTACGTTGGCACAACTCAAAACACGCTGCTTCTTGATACTTTATCCAAAAATGCAGTAATAACTTGTACTTATTATACTACTGACCTTTGTTATACAAATGTTCCAGCAACAGAATCTTTAACTATTGATGTTAATCAAATTCCAATAATTGATGCGGGAATTTCACTTGAAACTGGCATTTCAGAAGGAGTTCCTCTAAGACCTATTATTAATGGAGGTCTTGCTCCTTATCAATATAATTGGACTCCAATAGAAAATCTTTCTGACCCTCATGCTGCTAATCCTATTGCTTCACCTAAGATAACAACGCAGTATTATGTTGAAATTATTGATGCAAATGGATGTTCAAATAATGATTCGGTATTAGTTACGGTATTTGATTTTTTAAATGCCTTTTATATTCCAAATGCCTTTTCACCTAATGGAGATCAACAAAATGACGTATTATATGTCAGAGGGAAAGGCATTAAAGAAATGCAATTTGTTATTTATGATAGATGGGAAAAAGAAATTTTTTCTACAACCTCTAAAGATATTGGTTGGGACGGAACCTATAAAGGCACAATGCTTAACCCTGCTACTTTTATTTATTATCTTAAAATCAAAACTTATGATGGTAAGTTGATTGAGAAAAAGGGAAACGTGACATTAGTTAAATAATCAGACTTTATGAAAGCAATCATTTTAATTATATTCGCATTGATGCTAAATTGCATATTTGTTAATGCACAAGACCTTTATTTTTCTCAATTTGATAAAAATCCTTTAATTTTAAACCCTTCAAATACAGGATTTTTCAATGGTGGTAACCGATTAGGAGTCAGTTATAGAACCCAATGGAAAAACATTACCACTCCTTATGTTACCACTTCAGCTTTTTATGATGCTCAGTTTTTAAAAAAACAACCAAAAGACAAAATAGGCTTGGGTTTGGTTTTCTTTAATGACAAGTCTGGGGATGTAGAAATGGGTTTAACACAAGTATCACTTTCTTTTGCTTATTCTAAATTACTTACAAAAGAAAATTTATTTTTATTTGGTTTTCAGACTGGATATGCTCAACGTAGCTTCGATTTTTATAATGCCACTTGGGATAATCAATATGATGGCAATACATACAATCCCAATTCTCTATCAAATGAAACAAGTTTTAATTTAAATTATTCATATATTGATTACGCTGCTGGGATGGGATGGAGTTTTAGACCCAGTAACAATTTCCGTTCTAGCACAGGAGTTGCATTGTTTCATATAAGTAGCCCTAAATTTAGGTTTTCAAAAGATATTAAAGAAAGATTGTATAGAAAAATAGTGGTGCATCATAAAACAGAAATATATATTGAAAAATCACCTCTTTCTTATGAGCCTGCTTTTGCATATATCAAACAAGGGGTTGATAAACAAATATTAGCTGGTTTAATGTTTAGATTTACCGAAGAAGGGAATTCTTATTACTCTAGCTCTTTACCCCCTACTGTTTTTTCTATAGGTGCATATTATAGATCTGAAAACGCATTAATATTAATATTGGCTGCCCGATTGAATTATAATAATTTTGAAATAAACTACAGTTACGATTTTAATATTTCTACCATTGGGAAAGCTACTAAAAAGCAAGGTGGAATGGAGTTATCATTAGTATATACCCAACATTCAAAAGCAAAGAAAAGAGTTACAAGAAGCGGTATTCCCAATTTCTTTGAATAAATCTTAATTTTTCTTTTATATTCTATTTCAACTACCTATTATTCAATAGAATATAATTTTATTTTTGAAAAGCTATTATTTATTTGGTAAATAGTTTTTTATTTAATACATTTGCGTATTCAATTACCACATTATTTGTTTATGAGTAAAATAATAAATATATCAAGTGCTTCATTTATTGCCTTGCATTCTTTGGCTTACATTGCTAATTGTGATCAAATTACAAACATTAAAACAATAAGCCAAACAATTAATATGGCAGAGAGTCATGTAGCAAAAATTATTCAATTACTTGTAAAATATGGTTATTTGAAATCAACAAGAGGACCAAAAGGAGGATTGGTTTTAATTAAAACACCCTCATCCATTACTTTATTAGAAATTTTTGAATTAATTGAAGGAGAAATTCAAATTGATAATTGTCCAACGCAATGCATAAAGTGTCCTTTTAAAACGTGTATTTTCGGCGGATTACCTCAGAAAATGAGTATGGAATTTCTGAATTATATGCAAAATAAGACTCTGCAACAATTTATAAATGAAAATAAATAAAAGAATATGAAAAGAACAATTATTAAAATAGATGAAAAAAAATGCAATGGCTGTGGATTGTGTGTATCTGGATGCCACGAAGGTGCATTACAACTAATTGATGGCAAAGCGAGAATGATTAGTGAATTATATTGCGATGGGTTGGGTGCATGTATAGGTGATTGTCCCGAAAATGCAATTATTTTAGAAGAAAGAGAAGCTGAGCCTTATGATGAATTGGCTACAATAGGAAAAATAGCAATAAAAGGGGAATCTACTATAATTGCTCATATTAATCACTTATTTGATCATCATGAAGCTGAATATGCTCAACAAGCAATAAATTATTTAAATAAAAACAACATAAAAATAGATACTTCAAAATTAAAAATAAATATGAATCAAGAACATGAGAATCATAGTGGCTGCCCAGGCTCTAAAACTATTGATTTTAGGGAAAAGCAAGAAATAACTAATTTAAATGAACAAAAAACAGATAACTCCTCCCAATTGAGGCAATGGCCCGTTCAGCTTCATTTGCTGAGTCCAACAGCTGGATATTTTAAAGGAGCAGACGTCCTTCTTGCTGCAGATTGCGTGGCTTTTGCCATGGGAAACTTCCACCAAGATTATTTAAAAGGTAAAAGTTTAGCTATTGCTTGTCCAAAACTGGATTCTAATAAAGAAGTATATGTAGAAAAACTTACTGCAATGATTGATGAGGCTAAAATAAACACATTAACTATAATGATGATGGAAGTGCCTTGTTGCGGTGGTTTATTGCAAATGACTCGAATGGCAACAGAAACTGCTAAACGCAAAGTGCCTATTAAAGCAATATATGTAAGTATGCAAGGTGAAATCATATCAGAAGAATGGATGTAATTCAAATATTTAGTAAAATCAATTTAAAAATAATTTAAAATAAAAAAACTATGAGTATGTTTTGTTATCAATGTCAAGAAACCGCTAAAGGTACAGGTTGTACTATTAAAGGCGTATGTGGAAAATCGGAAGATGTTGCAAATTTGCAAGATTTATTAATTTTCACATTAAAAGGAATTTCAGTTTATTCAACTGCTGCAAGAAAAGCAGGTATTGAAAATGCCGAAGTAAATCATTTTGTAATGGAAAGCTTGTTTGCAACCATTACGAATGCTAATTTTGATAGAAGTGCATTTATCGTAAGAATTAAAAAGGCTCTAAAATTACGAGAAGAAATCAGGAAAACTGTTGAAAAATCTGGTATTCAAATGCCAAAAAATTTGCACGAATCAGCCAATTGGTTTGCAGATTCTGAAAAAGAATTTGACGAAAAAGCATTAAAAGTTGGTGTTTTACTAAGCGAAAACGAAGATGTTAGGTCTTTGAGAGAATTATTAACGTATGGGAATAAAGGAATGGCAGCTTATACAGAACATGCATATAACTTAGGAATGGAAGACCCCGAATTGTATGCATATATGCAAAAAGCATTAGTAGCAACCATTGAAGAGCATTCTGCAGATGAATTAGTTGGTTTAGTTATGGAATGTGGAAAGTTTGGTGTTACAGCGATGGCATTATTAGATAAAGCAAATACTACCGCTTATGGTAATCCTGAAATCACCAAAGTAAATATTGGGGTAAGCAATAAACCAGGCATTTTAATAAGTGGTCATGACTTGAAAGATATGGAAGAATTGCTAAAACAAACAGAAGGAACCGGCGTAGATGTATATACCCATAGCGAAATGCTTCCTGCAAACTACTATCCTGCTTTTAAAAAATATAAACATTTTATTGGCAATTATGGAAACTCTTGGTGGAAACAAAAAGAAGAATTTGCTACTTTTAATGGTCCAATTTTGTTTACTACCAATTGTATTGTTCCTCCTCCAGTTAATGCAGTATATTCAGACAAGGTATATACCACAGGCGCCTCTGGCTTTGCTGGTTTTAAACACATCCCTGATAGAGTGAAAGGCGGACAAAAAGATTTCTCATCCATTATAGAACATGCAAAGCGTTGCCAATCCCCAACAGAAATTGAAACAGGCGAAATAATTGGTGGTTTTGCTCATGCACAAGTATTTGCTTTAGCAGATAAAATAGTTGAAGCGGTAAAGTCTGGTGCTATTAAGAAATTTTTTGTGATGGCTGGTTGCGATGGTAGAATGAAAGATAGAAATTATTATACCGAATTTGCAGATAAATTACCTAAAGATACTGTTATTTTAACAGCAGGTTGTGCCAAATATCGTTATAACAAACTACCTCTTGGCGATATTAATGGAATTCCCAGAGTTTTAGATGCAGGACAATGTAATGATTCTTATTCATTAGCAGTAATTGCTTTAAAACTTAAAGAAGTTTTTAAACTAAATGATATTAATGAATTGCCTATTGCATATAACATTGCTTGGTACGAACAAAAGGCAGTTATTGTTTTATTGGCATTGTTATATCTTGGTGTTAAGAAAATTCATTTGGGACCTACTTTACCAGGTTTCTTATCACCCAATGTTGCAAAAGTATTAATAGATACATTTGGAATTGCAGGAATTGGCACGGTAGATGATGATATTAAATT
>MNXO01000093.1 GCA_001872995.1 Bacteroidetes bacterium CG2_30_32_10
CCTTTGCACTGATTTGCTGTGAAAGTATCATTTCTTCCTTTGTTATCAAAAGTATTATATTAATTCAGCAGACCCTAAATAAACAAGCTTATAGTAAAAAGAATGGTTTTTCTGTAAGGTGTGTTAAGGATTGACCCTGAGATTATTTTATATTTCTTGCTTTAGAATTTAATGTAAAGAAAATTAAAGTTTTTGCATTTTTGTTTCTATTATGGTTTTTGGCAAAGCTTGTTTGAGTTTTTCTAATTGTTCTTTAGAAACATTTGTAATATAAAGTTTCTTCAATTGTTTTAAATCAAATAAAGGAGAATAATCCTTAATAGGATTATTACTTATATTAAGGCTTTCTATACTTTTCAAATTCGATAATGCTGAAATATCGATAATGTTGTTATTGCTCAAATCTAAAATTCCGATATTCTTTAATTTTGACAAAGAGGTTATACTAAAAACCTGATTGTGAGAAGCATTCATTTCCAATAGACTATTGAATGATTTTAGATATGGGATATTATCAATATGATTGTTAGAAACATTTAATTTTAAAAGGTTTTCGAGTTCACTGATGCTTTTAAGGTCATCAATACTATTAGAAGAAACGTTTAAAATTTCTATGTTTTTCAACGATTCAATAGACGATATCTCGTTTAGTTTATTAAAAGAAACATTTAATTCCATTAGGTTTTCTAAATATTTGACAGAATAAATATTAGTTAATAAGCAATTTGAAATATCAAGTATTTGAAGATTGCCAAATATTGGCGATTCTGGCATATTTAATTTAGCGGTATTATCAATATAAATAAGTATAAAGTTGAGGTTTTCAAGTTCATTTCCACTTAGGTAAAGACCTGTGAGATTCTTATATTCACTTAAACGCCATAATATCTCTACGTTTTTTGCTGTTATCTGGTTATTATTCAAATATAACTCCGAAAGAGAAGGTATAACAGGCAAAGTTTTCAGATTTATTAAAGGAGAATAAGACAAGTCTAATGATTTCAATTTTTTCATTTCAATAAAAGGAGCGAGGTCATTTATTGTATTTCTCGAAATATTTAATGTTATTAGGTTTTTAAATTTGGGGAAACTTTTAACATCATTGATTTTATTGGTAGAAATATCCAATATTTCGAGAGAAGTCAATACTAATAAAGGATCGATGTTGGTAATTATATTGTTTTTTAAATCCAAATCTTTTAATTCTTTAAGTGCCGGAAATTGTTCTAAACTATCTATTTGATTGTTTGCTAATTGCAAAGAGTTTAGTTTTTTAAAATAAGATAATTCATTCATTTTTCTTACGTGGTTATTATCTAGATTTAAGTTTTTCAAATTTATGAAATCCTTGATGGGAGTAAGTTTTTCGATATTACAATTTTGTAAAACGAGGCTATCTATTTTGCCAGATTTTTCAAGGGCAAGAATTTCATTATAAACTTGTTGTTTACTTACACAATACGATTGCCATTTTAAACGGTTATAGTTTTTTAAAAACTTAAACAATTTGCGGTGTAAATCGTTGTAATAATTGTCGTTATTATATTTACTCTGATTGTATTGGCGTGGTTTGTAGTCAAAAATAGTATTATCTTTAATACTCAAATCGTTTTCGTTGAATTTATGCGACAAAAGGATTGGTAAATTTTTATACGAAAGACCAACCAAATAATTTACGTCAACTTGTTTCGATTTTTCAATATTAAATCGGGTGATAAGCATATCCCAATTAATGAATGCAGCAATAATTAAAACAAAAAAAGCAGCCCAAGCATTCTTTCTGAATAAATACCAATTACTTTTTTTATATCCGATTTTCAACAAAGTGGTTGCCAATCCAATAAAAGCAAGCAATAAATATACATAAACACCGATACGTTTATAGGTGAGGCTGTATTCATTTACATAAAGAAGATTTCTATAAGCTGTAGAAACAACCATCATTATATTTTGCACTATCCAAAAATAAACCAATAGCTTAATAACTTTGTTGTTTTTATAATAATTGATTTGAGAGCGAAAAAAGAACAGAATTACAATAATAGCAAATATAATAGACATTATTAAAGTTCCAATACCTTGATGAACGTAATCTGCATAAGTTAATCCATCGGGAAGAACTTGATTTATCCATAAATATTTAATGTCTAACACGTTCAATATAATTAACATCAAATTGAGGAGTAGAAAAAGTATGGTTCCAGCTGATAATTCAACATTAAAGGAAAAGAATTTACGCCATTTACTTTGATTGTATTCTTCCTCGGTCTTTTCGGAAATGAGATTGCTGTTTGACAAGTCTTTTTGGTGAATATCGTTGAATTTTAGTGGATAATAGAATCCATACATCAATAGTAGTCCGCCTAATGTGAAGAAAATCCAAGCTGCCGTAATAAAATCTAAATTAATATCTTTTGTGAAATTATAAAACAAAGGATTCGACTTTTGGTAAAGGAAGAAGAAGAGCAATAAAACGATAAAAATTATAACACCAATTAATATTTTTGTAAACACTCCCGTTTTAACGGTAGTTATTCTTTTTCGTCTTCTTTCAACAAAATCAATAATAATAAATACGATGGAAGAGGCAAGAGAGGATAAAGAATAAAACAAAGCCAAAAAAACAGAGGAGTTTTTGTTGATACTTAAAACGGAGAGTAAACACAGTGAAAAAAAATTCGCAAAAAATGACAACAGGTTTCCATATAAAAGAATACAAACAGAAGAAGCAATACTGGCAATTGCAGTGATAATCCAATATTTACTTTTCAGCAATTCCTTATCTCTTATTAATAAAGATGCTACAACAAATAAATTGAAAAAGAGAAAGTTAATCCCAAGAGATTGTTTATAAAATAAAAAGCTGTATAAAATTACAGAAATAGTTAGAATCCAATCGTTTTTTTTCATAATTATTTTTTAGTGATGTTAATAAATTTTGCAAATGCTTTTTTAATGAGTTGAGGTTAATAAATAGAAATAGGTTTTGTGGGTGTTAATTAGAAATAATATGGATTTCAACTCTACGGTTTTTTTGCATCTCTTGAAGCTTATGGGTATGAGGATATATCATTTTTTTTGCACCCATTCCTTTGTAAGATAATCTTTTTTTGTCAATCCCGTTTTTCACTAAATAGGCAAATACCAACTTTGCTCTTTTCTTGGAAAGACGGCGCATAAATATTTTTTTAGTTAGGTTGAAGGTGTATTTTTTGGGACTGTTCACATGTCCTTGAACTTGCAATTTTACACTTGGATTTTCTTTAAGGAAACTAACTAAATTGTTTAGTGCTACAAAAGAAATGGGCAGCAATTTAGTTTCATTTCCATAGAATAGAATGTTTTCTGCATTATACTGTAAACCAGCTTCAACTTTTTGCATATTTACATTGTAAACAATTAGCGTATCCGATTTTTTTGTTGCAATTTGAACACAATACGGTAGGTAGTCTTTTGAAACAACTGTTAATAAATACTTTTGTCCAGCTATTATTTTCCAATTTAAAGCGGTTGTATCTTTTTTGCTTATTTCGGGTGTTTTAAATTTTTGTTTGGTAATGTTAAGCAAGTCAATATCTCCTTTTATTCTTTCATTGGATATGCTGTCAAATAAAACAGTTTGAATGATCGCTTTACCAATATCTTTTTTAGGAACAACTTTAACAGTTTCTTTGGGTACAACTTTTTTTACAATTGGTTTAGAAATAATTTGGGTAGTGTTTTCTTTGAGATGAATAATAAGGGTATGTCCCTTGCCATTAGCGTAAACGTTGTCGAGAACCAAATAATACACCTCTCCTTTTTTTACATCTAAAAATTTACTATAAGGATTGCCATAACCAGAGTGCACTAATTCATCTTTTGCATCCATAGATAAGCCAGTTTTACTCTTAATTTGTTTTTCGTTTCTAGAAATATTGCTTCTAACAGGTTTAATTTTTCCTGTTTTTATTGCTTCACAGAAATTTTTGTTCGTATATTTATACAAAAGAAAGTCATAATCGTCTTTTATGCTTAGAGGGACAATATCAAAAGTGAGAATATCATTTTGTTTAATAGTGAATTTGTACCAAACGGTGTTATGTTCTTTTTCAAACGAATATAAATCTTTTTGGGGGGCATTAAATTCATTTAACTTTCCATAACCATCGGGGGCATTGGTGGGTCCATAAATTGTGTCTTTTAATTCTATAGGATTTGAACAATCGTTGTTTTCTGGTTTGATGATATATTTTTCTTGTGCTATAGAATACGCACACTCCATTAGCAACAAAATAATATTAAAAAGAAAAAAGCGAACTGTTTTCATGTTTTAAATAGTCTTAGTAAAAATTACTTTTTTTCTCTCAATGATATTGTTATTTTTATTTAACAATTCAATAATATATATGCCGCTTTTGAGAGAATTTGGTTTCCAGTTTAGCTGAGTTTGTTCGGGTTTAACTTCAAAAGTTTTTATAGTTTGCCCGCTGGTATTTATTATTCTTAAAGAGCCTTTTGTATTAAAAGAAAATGCGATAGTAAAAGAATCGTTTGAAGGATTTGGATAAACATTTAATAGCTTGTTTTTTGAAGAATGCACCTCATCTATTGCATTGTATAAATTCCAATCCCAAATAGCAAAAGTATATTCTCCTTTTCTAATGCTATCTGTATAAATATATCCTGCTGCATAGTTTCCGGTTCGGGTATAGTTTATAAATTGCCATTCTTGTTTTGCATTTTCTCTATAAAGAATCAACAAAGAATCTGCGGAATGTAAAATTAAATCCTTATCAAAACCCGATTGGCTATAAGTAAATTTCCCTTTACCTATAAAAGCTGCGGGGAATATACCATCTATTTTCCAATAATGCGATTTAGAAATCACTAATCCTTGAATTGGCGTTTTCATGGTGTCGGGCGAAACTATATTGTGTTCAACTCTTACCAAAGCAGAATCGTCAATATGGCTGACTTCAAAACCAAAATAGGTATCAGGAAAAGTTTTAATACCTGTTGTTTTAATGGTTTGATAATTATCGATGGTGGCATCGGCAATTTTTTCATCCAAATCAAGTATAACTGCAACAGGAACAAAAGGCATAAAAAAGCTTGCATTTCCTGTTTGACCTGAAAAGCGAATTGTGTCAGTAAATTTTTCCCAATATTGACCTATAAAAGTTAATTCTGCTTTATTAGAATTTGCATAAGAATTATTGCCCAAGTGTTTTTGGCGAACAAAGACATTTACTTTTTTTATAGGTTGACTAATATTAGTCACCACGAATGAATCAACAGAAAAATGAGGAAAACCAGGCGTAAAAACCCAGGCATCAAAAAAATCGGTGAGGTTAACCCCCGTGAAAGAAGAAAAATAATCTCTCATATTAATGGAAGAAACATCTTTATAGGCATAGTAATTTAAAAAAGATTTAACAGCATTGAAAAACAAGGTGTCGCCCAAATAATTTCTTAAGGTATGAACAACTACAGCACCTTTGTCATAAACCGTACTTCCATAAGTAAGCGTTTCAGGAATACCATATAAAGCATAATAACCACCATCTTTAATGTTTGTAGTATATAAAACATCTTTCATTTTATTATGCATATTGGTTTTATAACTTTGTTTGCCATATAATCCTTCTCTGTAAAGCGATTCACAAAAAGTTGCCCAACCTTCATTAATCCACATATCTTCTTGAGTGGCACAAGTAACAAGGTCTCCAAACCAATGGTGTGATAATTCGTGGGCATAAAGCCATTCATTAGATGAATTTC
Organism: Bacteroidetes bacterium CG2_30_32_10; assembly: GCA_001872995.1. Lineage (GTDB taxonomy): Bacteria > Bacteroidota > Bacteroidia > Bacteroidales > CG2-30-32-10 > CG2-30-32-10. The sequence goes on from MNXO01000093.1 coordinate 5,764, forward strand.
CCGAAATACTTGAATTGGGATATGCAATATTGCAAGCGTGTTCCATGGCACCTTTTGTTGTTCCAACATATCCAACGCGTTCCCATTTATAAGGTCCCATAAAATGCTCAAAAATTGTGAGAATACTCTTTAAATTTGTAAAAGAATTAGTCGCTCTTAATGAATCGGTGGGTCTAACATAAATAACAATAGGTATTCTCCCATTTATACCATTGAAGGTATCTAATATTGCTGCATAAGAACCAATAGCAACCGATGCAAGATAGGTTGGAATGTTATTACTCATTTTCCAATGGAACGTTTTCGTGTTGCTATTGAAGGGAGTAACTGATATTAGTGTTCCGCCACATATTGCTTTATGGTTATTTAATACCGTGATGTAATAATCATAAGTAGCTCTATCTGTAAAATTATCGAGACAAGGGAACCATGCTTTTCCATAATTGTGTGGATATGCTTCAAAAGCAACACCAAGATTATAGGCATAACTTCCGTCAATATGAAATCCACCCCATTGATAGGGCTCTAATATGGGTATGCCGTGATAATAAATTCGCAAATTTACGGTATCAATTATATTTAAAGCTTGTGGTAAATTTACGTTAATAATAGAATCATTAAATAGATAATTTTGAATGCGAATTGTATTTAAAAACATGGAATCAACAGTAAAATTAAGCAAATCGAGTTGAAAACTTGAGGTATTGTTTTGCTTTGGTGTTAGCCTTATTTCGGTGTTAGCTGTTAATACTTTAGTTGAGAAATTAATATTGTCTAAATATATTGAATAATGGATAACATCAATAAGGTCATTTGTTTTTTTTATTTGTTGGGTTTGGGCTTCGCAATGATAACTTATCCAAAAAATCAGAAAAAGAGAGAATACAAAAGATTTAATATTCATTTTTAAAGATTTAATAATTAAAAATTACTTAATATGTTAGGACAATTCAATAGACTCATATTGTTGATTACGTAATTGTGGCTTAAACCCAGCATCGATAATTGCTTTTTGAATTTCTTTCGCATTAAGATGATAATTTGCACCTGCCGAAGATACTACATTTTCTTCAATCATAATAGAGCCAAAGTCATTTGCACCAGCATGTAAGCAAATCTGACCTACTTTTTTTCCAACTGTTAGCCAAGATGGTTGAATATTTTCTATATTTGGTAACACAATTCTAGACATAGCAATCATTTTAATGTACTCATCTCCAAAAATAGGCTTAATTTCTGGATGTTTGTTTTTTAAAACAGTATTTTCTGCGTAAAATACCCAAGGAATAAATGCAATAAACCCTTTAGAATCTTTTGGTTTTTCTGCTTGCACGTTCCTAAGCAAAACAAGATGCTCAAATCGTTCCTTTAAAGTTTCAATATGCCCGAACATCATTGTTGCAGAAGTGGTAATATTTAATTTATGTGCTTCGCGCATTACATCTAACCATTCTTTGGTGTTGCACTTGTTTTTTGAAATAATACCTCTAACTCTATCGCTCAAAATTTCAGCACCAGCACCAGGGAGAGAATCTAAACCAGCTTCCTTTAAGTTTAAAAGTATTTGTTTGTATGATTTGTTTTCTAATTTGCTAATATGAACAATTTCAGGGGGTCCTAACGCATGGAGTTTAATATCAGGATAATTATTTTTGAGTTTTTTAAATAAATCAACATAAAATTTGAGACCAAGTTTCGGATGTAATCCTCCTTGTAACAATAATTGTCTGCCACCCAAGCGATACAACTCATCTATTTTTTCTGCATATTGTTCAAAAGTGGTTATGTATGCTTCTTCACTGTTAATAGAACGATAAAAATTACAAAATTGGCAACCAGAGCAACATATATTAGTGATATTAATGTTTCTATCAATAATCCAAGTAGTAGTGGCGTCTGGTTTTATAGACTTCTTTATCTGATAGGCAATAAACATTAAATCGGATGTAGAAAGTCTATTATAAATAGTAATACTTTCTTCGACTGATAAAAATTCCATATTTAATGCTTTATCGAGCAATTTATCTATATGCATTCTAATGCTATTATTGGAAATGTTTTTAAGAAAATAATCTGCTTCAATTCAAAATTTGATAGTAATTTTGTTTTTCAATTCAAAAATACTATAATTTATGCAAACAAATATAATAAAAGCGATTAAAGTTTCAGAAACAAAAAACATTCTTTTATTGATAGAAGATTTAAAGGATTTAAAGAAATATTCATTATCAGAGAAAGAAATAGATTATATAAGAATGCAAAAAGAATTAAATAATAAGGATTTTATTGCAATCAATCATTTAAACAATTGGATTTTAGTTAAGTTTATTAAAAAAGAAAAAGAACCTTATTTAATAGCTGAAGAATACAGAAAATTTGGAGACAAAATCTTGGGTTTAATTAATGAAAACAAAATAGATTCAATTAATATTATTGATAGTAATGGGAAAAATAGCAATATTGCATTATCAATAGCGGAGGGAATGGCTTTAGGAAATTATGAATTTTTGAAATATAAAACAGAAGACAAAGACAAGCAAAATTCGCTTAAAACGGTAAGTATTTTATCTGATAAAATTAACATAAAAGAGATTGAAGAAGTAAACATTATTATTGATGCCACTTTAAGAGCAAGAACATTGGTAAATGAGCCTGTTTGTTACTTAAATGCCAAAATGCTTGCGGAAGAAATAGAAAAAATGCACAAAGAAACTTCTGTAAAAGTTGAAGTGATGAACAAGACTAAAATAGAAGCTTTAAAAATGGGGGGATTATTGGCGGTAAACAAAGGAAGTGTTGACCCTCCTACATTTACTTTTTTGGAATGGAAACCGCAAAAAGCGATTAATGCACAACCTATTATCTTTGTTGGAAAAGGAATTGTATTCGATACTGGTGGTATGAATATTAAGCAAGGCAAAAACATGGAAGAAATGAAATGCGATATGTCTGGTGCTGCCGCAGTTGCTTCTGCCATATATGCGATAGCCAAATTAAATCTTAAAGTTTGGGTGATAGGGTTAATTCCTGCTACTGATAATAGACCTAGTGGCAATGCGTATGTTCCTGGTGATATTATTAAAATGCACAATGGAAAAACAGTAGAAGTGCTAAATACTGATGCAGAAGGTCGTTTAATACTTGCTGACGCATTAAGTTACGCGCAAAAGTATAAACCAGAACTTGTGATTGATATTGCTACGCTTACAGGTGCTGCACATGCTGCAATAGGAAAGTATGGTATTGTTGCGATGGGAGCAAAATCAGATAAAGAAATGGAGCAACTTAAGCAAAGTGGAAACAACGTTTATGAAAGAATTGTGGAGTTCCCTTTTTGGGAAGAGTATGATGAATTGGTGAAATCTAATATTGCAGATATTAAAAATATTGGAGGAGCTTATGCTGGAGCAATATCTGCAGGAAAATTTCTTCAACATTTTGTTGATTATCCTTGGATTCATTTGGATATAGCTGGTCCTTGCTTTAATGACTCAAAAGATAGCTATAGAGGCAATGCAGGTACTGGAGTTGGCGTACGCTTATTTGTTGATTTTATTAAAAACAAAGAAAAAAACAAAAAATAAATAGATAGAATATTAATTTTAAATTAAAAATAGAAGAATGGATAAAGAAGAATTTATTAAAGTAGGTATAACTCAAGGCGATATTAACGGAATTGGTTATGAGGTAATTATTAAAACATTAGCAGAAACCAAAGTTCTTGAATATTGTACTCCTATTGTATATGGATCATCAAAAATTGCTTCCTACCATAAGAAAACAATTGATGTGGGTGATTTTAACCTTAATTTGATTAAAAACACAGAACATGCCATAGCTAAAAGAGCCAATATAATTAATATATTTGAGCATGAAGTTAAAATTGATATTGGTAAATCAACAGAAATTGCTGGTCAGTTATCACTAAATTCCCTTGAAACAGCAATACAAGATTTACAAGCAAAAAAAATTGATACGCTTGTTACAGCTCCTATAAATAAAGACAACATACAGTCTGAGAAATTCAAATTTCCTGGTCATTCAGAATATTTAGCACAGAAATTTAATGTAGATTTCAATGATTTTTTGATGTTTTTGATTAGTGATGGTTTAAGAGTTGGTGTAGTTACTGGTCATATTCCTTTAAAAAAGGTATCAGAAAGCATAACTATAGACGTTATTATTAGAAAATTAGCAATTATGAATACTTCGCTAAAAAAGGATTTTGCTATTAGCAGACCAAAAATTGCTGTATTAGGTTTAAATCCGCACTCGGGCGACAATGGTGTGATTGGCACAGAGGAAAAGGAGATTATTATTCCTGCTATTAACAAAGCCAAAGAAAATAATATCCTTGCATTTGGTCCTTACCCTGCCGATGGATTTTTTGGTTCAGGAAACTTTTCTAAGTTTGATGCAGTATTGGCAATGTATCACGACCAAGGGTTAATACCATTTAAAGCTATTTCATTCGAAAGTGGAGTAAACTATACTGCGGGATTACCAATAATTCGCACTTCTCCGGGGCATGGTTGTGCTTATGATATTGCAGGAAAAAACGAGGCTTCTCCAGAATCATTTAGAAATGCACTATATTTGGCTTGCGATATTTATAAAAATAGATTATTATTTGACGAGCTCCATGCAAATCCTTTGAAAACAACCGTGCTTGATAAAGAATAAACGACCAATACATTATTACATCTAAAAATAATTTTTTAATGAACACAACGACATATACTATACAAGAAATTGCCATAGTAACAAAAGGAAAATTATTACAAATAATCAAAAATAGCAACTCTATTAATAACATTTTGATTGATAGTAGAAAATTATTATTTGTTGATAAAACTTTGTTTTTTGCTATTGCTACCAAAAGAAACGATGGACATAACTATATAGAAGACCTTTATAAAAAAGGCGTTCGCAATTTTATTATTTCTAAAGAACCAGAAAATATTCAGCAATTAAAGAATGCAAATATTATTAAGGTAACTGATACCTTGCAAGCATTGCAATTGCTTAGTGCTCATCATCGAAAACAGTTCAATATTCCTGTTATTGCTATAACTGGAAGTAATGGAAAAACAATTGTTAAAGAATGGTTATATCAGTTATTGTGCGAAAAGGAAAACATCGTTAGAAGTCCCAAAAGCTACAACTCTCAAATTGGCGTTCCTTTGTCTGTTTGGCAAATGAGTCCAGAAAACAACCTTGCTATTTTTGAAGCAGGGATTTCTGAGACTGATGAAATGGACAAATTGCAGGCTATTATACAACCAACCATTGGAATTTTCACTAATATTGGGCAAGCCCACGCCGAGAATTTTTTAAATACCAATCAAAAAATAGGAGAAAAGTTAAAGTTGTTCACAAAAGTGGATACGCTTATTTATTGTTCGGATTATCACGGTATCAACGAGCGAATTTTTGCTTCTGGTTTAAATAAAAATATCAAACTTTTTTCTTGGTCGAAAAAGTTGGAGGGGAATGTGTTGGTTCAGCAAATAACAAAAAACACCAAGAAAACTACTATTTCCGCTTTATATAATAATGAGGTTATTGAAATTGTAATACCTTTTGTAGATGATGCTTCCATTGAGAATGCAATTCATTGCTGGGTAACAATGCTTTGCATGGGTTATGAAAACGCATTTATTCAAAAAAGAATTTTACACATTACTTCCGTGGCAATGCGTTTGGAGATGAAAGAAGGGATAAACAACTGCTCTATTATTAATGATAGCTATAGCTCAGATTTAAACTCGTTGAACATTGCCTTAGATTTTTTAATTTCACAAAAACAACACAATAAACGAACAGTTATATTATCAGATATACTTCAAAGTGGCAGAACAGATGATGATTTATATACCGAAATTTCTGCAATGCTTGCACATAAAGATATTGATAGAATTATTGGGGTAGGAAAGTCAATTTCTAAAAACGCAGATAAGTTCCAAATAGAAAAAAACTTTTATGAAACCACCAACGATTTTCTCAATAATATCAATACCTCTGATTTTCATAACGAAAGTATTCTATTGAAAGGTGCTCGAATATTTGAATTTGAAAATATAAGTAAATTACTTCAGCAGAAAGCCCACGAAACGGTGCTCGAAATAAACCTAAATGCAATGGTTCATAACCTTAATTATTATCGAACTCTTGTTAAACCCACCACTAAACTTGTGGCAATGGTAAAAGCTTTTTCTTATGGAAGCGGTAGTTTTGAAATTGCTAATTTATTACAGTTTCATCGTGCCGATTATCTTGCTGTTGCTTATACAGATGAAGGTGTTGAACTTAGAAAAGCAGGCATTACATTGCCAATTATGATAATGAATCCTGAAGAATCAAGCTTTGATGCCATTATACAAAATAAATTAGAGCCAGAAATATATAGTTTTAGAGTACTTACTAAATTCTATGAAGCCACCACCAGATATAATATTGATAACAATGATACATTTCCTATTCATATCAAAATAGATTCGGGCATGCATCGCTTGGGTTTTGAAAAAGACGATTTAAATGAATTAATAGACAGTCTAAAAATACAAAACCATTTGTTTGTAAAATCTGTTTTCTCTCATTTGGCAGCAAGTGATGAGCTACAACACGATGATTTTACAAAGCAACAGATTAAAGCGTTTCGTGAAATGGGGAAAACAATTCAAGACGCTTTTGATTACCCTATTCTTTTACACATTCTCAACTCTGCTGGTATAAGTCGTTTCCCTGAAGCTCAATTTGATATGGTTCGCCTTGGAATTGGTTTATATGGAATATCTTCTGATAAGGAAGAACAAAAACACTTGCAACCAGTTGGTATTTTAAAATCAATTATTTCTCAAATAAAGGACATTCCAAAAAATGATAGTATTGGTTACGGAAGAAAAGCTATTGCCAAGAAAAATATGCGTATTGCAATTATCCCTATAGGTTATGCAGACGGACTAAACAGAAAACTCGGCAATAATGTTGGAAAAATGCTTATAGGAGGTCATCTTGTTCCTATCATCGGCTCCATTTGTATGGATATGTGCATGATTGATATTACTGAAATTAAAGCTAAAGAAGGTGACGAAGTAATTATTTTTGGAAATGATTTGCCCATTAATACTTTGGCTGATAATTTGGAAACAATACCTTATGAAATACTTACCAGCGTTTCGAGGAGAGTTAAAAGAGTCTATTTTTATGAATAAAATCCTAAGCAATCATTAAAACTATTAAAAATGAAAACACTATTTATCAATTTATTGTTTGTAGTTTCTTTAAATTTACACGCTTCGTTTGACGACCATTTTTTAAGCAAAACGCTTCGTTTAGACTATTATCATTTGGGAAACAATCTCGAAGATTCCTACTCTTTTGATGAATTGATAGAAGAACCATTTTGGGGTGGTTCTAAAGTTAATTTAATTGATACTTTTGAATATGGAAGTTATTTATTTAAAGTGATAGACAAAGAAACAAGCGAAGTGTTATATTCGCACGGTTATTCTTCTTTGTTTCAGGAATGGCAAACTACGCTTGAAGCAAAATCAATATATAGAACATACTCCGAAACGGTAGTTTTTCCTTTCCCCAAGAAAACGGTTGTTGTAGAGTTTTATAAAAGAAATAAGAAAAACAACTGGGATAAAAGATTTGAATACACGGTGGACCCTACAAATTATTTTATTTCCAAAGAAATGAAAATAAAATGCGACACTTTTAAAGTAAACAATGCTGGCGACCCTGCTACAAAACTCGATATTGTTATTATTGCAGAAGGTTATACCGCTGCCGAAATGGAAAAGTTTCAAAAAGACTGCCAACGATTTGCTGGTTATCTCTTCAAAACTAGTGTTTACAAAAAAAACAAAAATAACATTAATATTTGGGGCGTAAAATCAATATCAGCAGAATCGGGAACCGATTTTCCTGGTTTGGGAACTTGGAAGAAAACCATTGTAAACGCTTCCTTCTACACCTTTGATACAGAAAGGTATTTGATGACTACCGACAATAAAAACATTAGAAATATTGCCGCTAATGTCCCCTACGATCAAATTTATATTCTTGTTAATACTGATCATTATGGTGGAGGGGGCATTTATAATTTCTATTCTACTTGTGCAAGCGACAATAGCAATTCCGATTTTATTTTTACACACGAGTTTGGACATGCGTTTGCAGGACTTGGCGATGAATATTATAGCTCCGAAACTTCATATAATGATTTTTATTCACTAGATGTGGAACCTTGGGAACCTAATCTTACCACTCTTATTGATTTTGGTAAAAAATGGAAAACAATGGTGGATAAAACAACACCTATTCCAACTCCCATAAGAAAAGAATTTTATAATAAGGTTGGCGTTTTTGAAGGCGGCGGTTATGTTGCCAAAGGAGTTTACCGTCCTTATAATGATTGTACGATGAAATCAGTTAAGTTTAATGAATTTTGCCCTGTTTGCTCACAAGCCATTCAAAAAATGATTGACTTTTACGCTAAATAAGTGGAGGTTTTCGTTATACAAAAGACAATTATTTATACTTTTGCCATCAGAAAATAGTTAATCAAATAATAACATTTAAAATAAAACAGGAGGAATAAAATGCCTATTACCAAATTAGAACAGATGTTCGAAGCTTTAAAAAGCAAACCAAAAAAAAGACTAGTAGCAGCTTATGCAAATGATGCCCATACAATTGGTGCAGTGAGCAATGCTGTTGATATGGGAATTGTTGATGCAACCCTTGTTGGAGACGAAACAACAATTCGCAATGTTTGTAAACAAGACAATATTGATGTTAATAAGTTTAAAATTGTTCAAGAAGCTGATGAAAATAAAGCCTCTGCTAAAGCAGTTGCGCTTATCAATGCAGGAGAAGGAGCTATTCTTATGAAAGGCTTGGTTAGCACTGATAAATACATGAGAGCTATTTTGAACAAAGAAAATGGATTGATGGAAAGCCCTAATGCAATTTTAAGCCATGTTACTGTTATTGAAACACCTAAATATCACAAATTATTAGTTGTTAGTGATGTTGCTATTATTCCACTTCCCGATTTAAAACAGAAAATAGCAATTACCAATTACCTTATTAAAACTGCTCATGCGCTTGATATTGCCAATCCAAAAGTTGCATTACTTGCTGCCACCGAGCAAATGTCGCTTGGAATGGTTGCTTGTACCGATGCAGCAATTATTTCTAAAATGGGTGATAGAGGACAAATAAAAGGAGGAATTATTGATGGACCATTAGCTCTTGATGTGATTGTTGATAAAGAAAGTTGTGAAATAAAAAAACTAAAAAGCCCTGTAGCTGGTGATGCTGATTGTATATTGTTTCCTAATATTGAATCTGGCAATGTATTTTTTAAAACAAACACCAAACTTTGTGGTGGCGAATTAGCTGCTGTTGTTTTTGGAGCTAAAGTTCCTTGTGTACTTACTTCTCGTGGCGACAGCGAAAAAACAAAATTATATTCAATTGCGCTTGCTGCAACTTTAGCAAAGTAGTTGTTTTTTTATTATTTTGTTTGTTACACTATAATAAAATTGGTTTGAATAGTTTGTGGTATATGATTTAATGTTTTCATTCTTCATTTATTTCAGAACGTTCTGCAATCGTTGGCGAATGTTCTCCAGTCTTAGAAGAACGTTCTTCAGTCATTGGTGAACGTTCTTCAATCGTTTCAGAACGTTCTGGATTCACTGGTGAATAGTCTGCATTTTTTCAAGAATGGTCTGCGGTCATTAGCGAACGTTCTGCGGTCTTTGAATAACGTTCGTCTGTCATGGATGAACGTTCTTCAATCGTTTCAGGACGTTCTGGATTCAATATGGAATGATAGTAATATTTTTAAATTTATTTCACAATTATATAATCCAACTGTTTCTTTGATAAGTCGGCTTTCTTTATCTTAATCTTCACTTTATCGCCCAAACGATAGGTGTTTCCATAGCGTTGCCCTATTACACAATAGTTTTCTTCATCGAGGTAATAAAAATCATCGTCAATATCTTTGAGTCTTACCATTCCTTCGCATTTGTTTTCTACAATTTCTACAAAAATGCCCCATTTACTAACTCCCGATATTAAACCATCAAATATTTGTCCTACTTTATCAATCAAAAATTCAACTTGTTTGTATTTGGTAGAAGCTCTTTCGGCATCGGCTGCCTTTTTTTCCATATCTGAAGCGTGCTTGCACATATCTTCGTAAGCATCCACATCTTTGATAGGTTTTCCACCTTTAAGGTAATAATCTAATAAACGATGCACCATCAAATCGGGATAACGTCGGATTGGAGAAGTGAAATGGGTATAAAAATCAAAAGCCAATCCATAATGTCCGATGTTTTCGGTGGTGTAAATTGCTTTTGCCATCGTACGAATGGCAAGTGTTTCAATCATATTCTCTTCGCCTTTGCCTGTGATATCTTTGAGAAGTTTGTTCATAGAATCGGCAACATTTTTGCGTGATGCTATTTTTAATTTATAACCCAACTTGCCTACAAATTCGGAGAAGTTTTGCAATTTTTCGGGGTTTGGTTGGTCGTGTACCCGATAAACAAAAGGTTTGGGTGCTTGGTTTTCTTTCTTTTTACCAATTAACTCAGCTACCTTTCTATTGGCAAGCAACATAAAGTCTTCAATCAGTTTGTTGGCTTCTTTTTGTTGCACAAAATAAACACTCAAAGGTTTGCCTTTTTCATCTAGTTTAAACTTCACTTCTTCGCGTTCAAAATCAATGGAGCCCTTTTTGTAACGTTCTTGACGAAGCTTGTATGACAAATCATAAAGCGTTAATATTTCCGATGCGTATTCACCTTTTCGGGCTTCTATCACTTCTTGTACTTCGCCATAAGCAAAACGGCGGTTCGATTTAATCACGGTTTTACCAAACCATTCATTTAAAATAGTTGCATTTTCGTCCATTTCAAATACGGCAGAGAAACATAATTTTTCTTCATCTTGCTTAAGCGAACAAACCCCGTTTGACAAATGCTCGGGAAGCATCGGTATGGTTCGGTCAACCAAATAAACAGAAGTACCTCTTTCGAGTGCTTCTTTATCTAAAATAGTTCCTGGTGTTACAAAATAAGAAACATCAGCAATATGCACTCCCACTTCCCAATTGCCGTTTGGTAATTTTAATAAGGAAAGCGCATCATCAAAGTCTTTGGCATCGGCTGGGTCGATGGTCATTGTAAAAACCTCTCTAAAATCTCTTCTGTTTTTAATTTCGTGTGGTGGAATTTCAGAGGGAAAACGATTGGCTTCTGTTTCGGCTTCTTTAGAGAAAGATAATGGAAACATATATTCAGCCAAAATGGAATTCATTTCCACATTGTTATCGCCAGGAGTTCCTAAAATATGAATTACTTTACCAAAAGGATTTCTGGCACGTTCGGGCCACTCCGAAATTTCGGCAATAACTTTTTGTCCATCTTTGGCACCATTGAGGTTTTCGAGAGGAATAAAAATATCTACTGGCATTGACAGATTGTCGGGAACAAGAAATGCAAATTTGCCAGATAATTGAATAATACCAACATAAGTGCTTTTGCCTCGCTCTATTACTTCTATTATTTCCCCTTCTAATTTCTTATCCTTTCGTTTTGGTAAAAGATATACTTTCACTTTATCGCCATTTAAAGCCCTGTTGGTGTTGTTCGATTGAACCATAATATCTTCGGCGCTTTCATCGGAAATAACATACGCTTTTCCAGTTGATTTCATATCAACAATTCCGGTAATATATGGTTTGTTGTCGGTTCTTTTTGAAGATTTGGTAAGATTGCGTTTATATTTTCCTTTATTGTCTTCTATCAATTCTTTTTGAGCACACAATTCTATAAGTGCTGCATTGATTTTACGCCTTGTATCATCGTCTTTAACATTAAAAATTTTAGCAAGTTGTTTGTAATTGAATAGTTGAGAGGCGTTTTTGTCAAATATTTCAAGTATTTCTTTCTGAAAATGTTTCTTTATTTTGTTTTTTTTCATTTTTTAATAGTTTTTGGTCAATCGTATTTTTTAGTAATACCGATAGCACATTCATAATAGACAAAAGTAATCAAAAAAAATGTTAAAAGGATGTTAATAAAATGTTATGTAAATAGAATTGCTTTATTTCAAGCCCATTGAAATTGTGGTTTCGCTATTTGGCTGTTCGTTTTAAACAAAAAGAGGAACTATTGAACTTGTGTTTTATCAAAATATTGATTAGATTTGTAATAAATAATATTTTTATTTGGCTAAAATGGGGTTTATGGCATGTTCCTAAAAAAGAGAAATATATTTTTATTATTAATGTTGGTATGTTTAGCATTACTAAACCCTGCTTGCCATACCCATAAGCATGCTCCAAAACAAAAGAAACCAATCAATACACTTATTAAAGACAAAAACAACAACACAAATAACAATAGTCAATACAACAATAATAAAAGCAGTAAGTTTTACGCCAACTACTCCCAAAAATGGGGCGTTAAATTTGATGGCAACGAAAATAAAAAAATCATTGAAAGCATCGATGGGTGGTTGGGAACGCCCTACAAATATGGCGGTGCCAGTAAATCAGGAACGGATTGCTCTGGTTTTACATTAAACGTTTATAAAGAATCTTGTAATATTAAATTAAATAGAAGTGCAGCCGATCAAGTAAACAATGTAACGCTTATTGATAAAGATAAGTTAGATTTTGGAGATTTAGTTTTCTTTAAAATATCTGGCAATAAAGTGTCGCATGTAGGAATTTTCCTCAACGATTCAAAGTTTGTACACGCTTCTACCAAAAAAGGAGTTACCATCAGCGATTTGAATGATGCCTATTATAAAAAATATTTCTACAAAGGCGGAAAGGTTAAGAAATAAATTATTTCTTTTTACTTTCAACTTCACAAACCATAAGCATTTATAAATAAAAACGATTGAATATGAATTCAGAAACGCTAAAGCATAAGCTTATAGAAACTTGCGAAAAACTGCAAAGAGATAAAATAGCATCGCTTCAAAATGCGATGGACGAAGCACAACAGGCAGCCAACGAATATGGTGGTCCAAAAGACAGATATGATTCGTTTAGAATGCAACAGCTAAACAAAAAAGATATGTTTGGAAGCCAATTGCAAAAAGCCAATAGCGAATTCATTGCTTTAGAGAAGATAAAAGAACTCATAAACATTAAAAAAGTCGAATACGGAGCCGTTGTCATAACTGAAGAACAGAAACTATTTATTTCTATTAGCTTGGGCAAAGTGGAACTAGATCATGATGTGTATTTCGCTATTTCGCCCAATGTTCCCATATTTGAAGCAATGAAGGGATTAAAGAAAAACGATAGCTTTACATTTCGTGGTAAAACAACGAAGATTATTGATGTTTTCTGAAAAAGAATTTTCAAAAAGAAACGCTTATGGTTTTATTTAAGAACTCTTTTAAGTGCAAGGTTCTTTCTAAAATTGGACATTTTTTTTGCACTAGTTTGTTTATAAAGAAGAATTTATTGCGGTATTATTAATGTTTTTATATTAATTCAGTCCCAGCTCGAAATCCAATTTTTTGAATTCCCGATTAATAGTATCTTTGCTAAAAAATGCGAAGATGAATTTTGTAAATCCATATTTTTTATTTGCACTGTTTTCCATTGCTATTCCTATTTTAATTCATCTTTTCAATTTTCGTAAATACAAAAGAATATATTTTTCGGACATTCGCTTTCTTCAGGAAGTGAAGCAAGAAACTAGAAGAAAATCGAAATTAAAACATTTACTGGTTCTTTTTTCAAGAATTTTAGCGATGGCATCCCTCGTTTTTGCTTTTGCTCAGCCTTATTTGCCAATTTCTAAAGTTAGTATGAATGCAAATAAAAATGCCGTAAGCATTTATATAGACAATTCCTTTAGTATGCAAGCCATTCATAAAAATGGAATGTTATTGGAAGTGGCTAAAAACAAAGCAAAAGAGATTGTTGCAGCATATCAGCCAACAGATGAGTTTCAAATAATTACCAACGATTTTGAAGCCAAGCACCAACGTTTTGTGTCGAAAAAAGAAATGGAAGCCTTGATCAATGAAATTAAAATAAGTTCAATAAGCCGAACAATAGCAGAAATATATTCCCGCCAATCCGATTTCTTGAATGATAACTCCAAAACAACCAAAAACGCTTATATTATTTCTGATTTTCAAAAAAATGCCTGTAATATCAATGATATTAAAAACGATTCTACTATTTATACCTTTCTAATTCCTATTGTTGCAAATAAAACAAACAATATTTATATAGATTCGTGTTGGTTTATCAATCCCATTCAGCAACTAAACCATCAAGCTTCCCTTAAAGTTCGTATTATAAACGCTTCTGATGAAAAACTCGAAAATTTACCTGTAAAGTTATTTATTAACAATCAACAGAAATCATTGGCAAGTGTTACGATAGATGCAAACTCAAAAACTGAGATTGTCCTTTCTTATATGATTAATACAACCGGCATTCAGCAAGGGAAAATTGAAATATCAGATAGTCCCATTGTTTATGATGATATTTTTTATTTTAGTTATGAAATTGTTGACAAGATTGCCATTCAGTGTATCAACGGAAACAATCAGAATATTTACCTAAATACTTTGTTTGGGAAGGACTCTTTATTCTTTTTTCAAAATGCAAACGATAAAAATATTGATTATTCTGGCTTTTCAGCAAATAACCTTATTATACTTAACGAATTAGAATCAATTTCAACAGGATTATCATCAGCTTTGCAGCGTTATATTTATGAAGGAGGAAGCATTGTTATTATTCCTTCACCCAAAGCAGATTTAATTTCCTACAAATCCTTTCTTATTTCTATTAATTCTAATTATTATACAGAAATAGACACTACCAACGCTAAAGTTTCTGAAATCAATCAAAATCATCCTGTTTTTGCGGGTGTGTTTGAGAAAATTCCTGAGAATGTTAATTTTCCTATTGTTAATTCTTTTTTTAAAATTAATAAAACCACCAATTCTAATCAAGAATACCTCCTCAGACTTGAAAATGGGAATAGTTTTTTTACTTCGCAAATTGTAAGAAAAGGAAAGCTATATTTGTCTGCAGTACCATTTACGGATGATTTTAGCAATTTTGCCAAAAATACTGTATTCATTCCAACATTATACAACATTGCTTTGTTAAGTACGCCTATTAGTTCGCTTTTTTATATGATTGGAGACGATAAACCCATATCAACAGATAAATATGCTACAGGAAGTGAGGAGGTTTTTCATATAAAATCGATTAATTCTGATTTTGATATTATTCCTGAACACAAAACAAACCAATCGCAGATTGATTTTTATACGCATCTTCAGATAAAAGAGGCTGGAAATTATTATTTAACTTCTGGCAAAACCAATATCAAAGGATTGTCATATAATTATAATAGAAAAGAATCTGTACTAAGCTTCTTTGATGCGGATGAGATTAACAAATTGATGGAAGGCAAAGGGTTAAAAACCTTTTCGGTAATAAAAAACCCCAATAAAACGCTTACTGAATTGATTTCGGAATACAATCAGGGGAAAAGATTGTGGAAATGGTTTCTAATGGCAGCTTTATTATTTCTGGGAATTGAAGTTTTTATTTTGCGATTTATGAGATAATACTTAAAAAGTTCCCATTGACAACATAATCAACGTGCAATCTTGTATAACTTCTATTTTGTTTTTTTCTAATAAGTCTATCAATTCTGGGTTATAGGTGCCAGGATTAAAAATTACCCTTTGAGGTTGTAGTTTTAAAATATAGGTGTAATAAAGTTTCTGATTGGAAGGGTTGAGGTATAAAGTGATGGTATGCACCTTTTCAATATCGGGTGTTCCATTAATAATTGGAGTTTTTTCTATCGTTCCTGTTTTAATGCCAATGGGGACAACTTCGTATCCTTTGCTCAATAAGGCAATTACGGCTCTATAGGAATATCTATCGGCATTTGGAGAAGCACCAAGAACAATTGTTTTTTTCATATACAGTGGTTTATTAAATGGTGTAACCTAATAATTTTATACCGATTTGGTTTGGTTGAACTGTTTTTACTGTAAAACGTTTTTGAAAACAGAATGAACCGCCTTGGCATTGTATAAATATTTAGCTAAAATATGTTTTTTTAATTTATTGTTAAAAAATAGTTTTGTAATCGGTATATTTTTCTTCTGTTTTTAGAGAGGGAATTAAGGCATAATAGACAAAATTAATGTTCAAAACGCTGTTAACCCTTGTTGTTATTATCTTTGAGAGAAATTATAGATTATGAATAAAAAAAAGATGCTTAAATAAGGTTAAACGCATTCTCGATATTATCAGAATGGAGCAAATTCTCTTAATAAGGAGTTAGAACCTCGTATCTTCCTTGATAAAATAGCAAAAACTCATTTGCAAATGAAACAATACGATTATAATAGTTGTCAATATCTCTTTGTTTATCTACTTTTGAGGTTATTTACAAAATAACATTATAAACAATTGCTAAACTTAAAATTAAAAACAATGGCAAAACAAATTTATCAAATTCAAATAGCAATACAAAAATCCAACCCAAAAATTTGGAGAAGAGTTTTAGTGAACTCCGACATCGTGCTTAATGAGCTTCATGAAATTATTCAGACCGCAATGGGTTGGTCAAACGCACACCTACATCAATTTATAAAAGATAAAATTGAATATAGCCGAAGAGAATTTGAATTGGATGGAACTATAGATTCAAAGAAAATAAAACTGAATACCTTGCTAAAAAAAGAAAAAGATGAAATAAAATACGAATATGACTTTGGTGATGGCTGCACGATATTATTCTTGAAAAGATTTTGCCTTTTGATGCGAAAACAACTATTCCAAGCTGCATAGATGGAAAACAAAATTGTCCTCCTGAAGATTGTGGTGGAATATGGGGTTATACTCATTTGTTAGAAATTATTTCTAATCCAAAACACGAAGAATATAACGAAATGATGGAGTGGATTGGTGAAGACTTTGACCCTGCGTATTTTGATTTGGTAGAAATCAATGAAATGTTGCAAGAAAAGGATTATGGCTGTTTTGAATTTTAAATCAAACAGAGATAGTAGCTTCTTATAACAACGAATGCCAAATGGCTTTCATCGAGTAAATATCCAAAAATTGATTGCTTATTATAAATCCTATTATGCGTTTAACCCTTAATAGGATAGGTTTAAATGCCAATGGTATCAATTACTTTTTTTAAATTTATAAAATCATGGAATTCTTTTTATTAAAACAGAAAGTTTCACAAATTCAGCAATATGATGTATATTTGCCAAGTCAAAATTTTAATAAATAATAAATAATGGATAAGAATACAATCATTGGAATTCTGGTTATAGCAGCAATTTTAATTGGGTTTAGTTACTTTAATCGCCCTTCGGAAGAATATTTAAAAAAGAAACATACAGAAGATTCTATATTAGCGGTTCAGCAGAAAAGCAAAGATTCTATTGCCAAACTAAAAACAATAGCAGTAGATACCTCAAAAACAAAACAAAATAAAGACACTACTGCTACAGTTAATAATACTGTGAAAAACGATTCTATTATCAATTCAGAATTATCAAACAATTTTGGTTTATTTTCTGGTTCAGCAAAAGGAATCAATTCACTTTATACTGTAGAAAACGATTTGTTAAAATTTGTTTTTAATTCAAAAGGAGGAAGAATTGTCTCCGTAGAATTAAAGAATTATAAAACCTTTGAAGGAAAGCCTTTATTATTATTTGCTAGCGATAGTTCTCGTTTTTCTTTAAGTTTTTTTCTTAACAATAGAACCATTAACACCGAAGATTTGTATTTTGAACCTTACTTGAATGGGCAAAAACTGACAAATAACGCAAATACTAAAGTAATGGGCAACGATTCGTTGGCTTTTGCGATGCGTGTGTATGCCGATACTTCTATTAACAAGGAAAAGCTTGGTAAATATATTGAGTTTGCTTATAATATTAAGGGCAATGAATACATGATTGGATTAAAATTCAATTTTGTAGGGATAAAAGATATTGTAGATGCAAACTCCTCCAGTTTTGAGTTAAATTGGGGAGCAAACATACTTCGCCAAGAGAAGAATTTAGATAATGAACGAGCCAATTCAACTATTTATTATAAGTATTTTCAGGACGATGTAGATTATATCTCCGAAACCAAAGACAAAGAAGACAATTTAAAATCAAGAGTACAGTGGATTTCGTTTAAACAGCAATTTTTTACTTCCGTTCTTATTGCCGACAGCTATTTTAATGCAGCCGATATCAAAACACTTACCAATAAAGCATCACAAACTCATATAAAATCGATGTTTACAAAAATATCGATGTCTGCAAACCAAGTAGGTGCTAACTATTCTATTCCGATGCATTTTTATTTTGGTCCTACCCATTACAAAACATTAAGACAATATGGCTTGAGCATGGAACGTCAAATACCTTTGGGTTGGAGTTTCTTTTTAATGGCTTGGATTAATAGATATGCTGTTATCCCAGTATTCAATTTCTTAGGTTCGTTTGCACTCAATTATGGGATTATCATCTTAATTCTTACCATTTTATTAAAAATTATTTTATTCCCTATTGCCTATAAAACGTATGTTTCTTCCGCAAAGATGCGTATTCTTAAACCAGAAATAGATGAAATAGGAAAAAAATTCCCTAATAAAGACGAGGCTATTAAAAAACAACAAGCCACTATGGCTTTGTATAAGAAAGCAGGCGTAAATCCTCTGGCAGGTTGTATTCCTATGCTGCTGCAAATGCCAATTTTGTTTGCTTTATTCCGCTTTTTCCCTGCTTCTATTGAGTTACGTCAACAATCTTTTTTGTGGGCAACAGATTTATCTAGTTATGATTCCATTTATACTTTTGGATTCAATATTCCTTTTTATGGCGATCACATCAGTTTGTTTACTTTATTAATGACCGTTACCACTATCATTTACACAAAAGTAAATAACCAGATGATGGGTTCTACCCAACAAATGCCAGGTATGAAGGCGATGATGTATATTATGCCTATTATGTTTCTTGGTATATTTAACAACTACTCATCTGGCTTGAGTTATTATTATTTCTTAGCAAATATTTTTACTTTCCTTCAAATATTCCTTATTCGTAGATTTTTGAACGAAGATAAGTTGCACCAAAAAATTGAAGAGGCTAAAAAGAAACCTGCTTCTGCCAAAAAATCTAGTTTTCAACAGCGTTTAGAAGAAATGGCAAAACAGCGTGGTAGTTATAAACCTAAAAAAAAGTAAACAAAAAGAGGTTTTTAGGGATAATTGTAGAAATAGATAATTTTAGTAAATACAAGGTGCAAAAGAATTGATGCAATATATAGGTTTGTAAATACTTTGCTTTATACGGCAAACACATAAGTTTCGGCATCGGTTTGGTTTAGAGGGAATTTTATTTTTTCCTCTATCATTCCATCCAAATGAAAACGAATTGCTTCTAAAATGTTTTTTTCAACAATAGCTTTTGTCTTTCCTGTTGCAATGCATCCAGGCAAGTCAGGCACATAAGCACTAATGCCAGTTTCTGTTTTTTCAAATATGATTAAGTATTTTAACATAATTTCTATTTTAATTGTGCTTGTTTAAAAATACTGTTAATTGTTCCTTTTGCAATATCATCGCTCATTTTGTGTGCTGCTATAGTAACCAACCCCTTCTTTGTTTTGTGCTTATACTGGCAGTGGCTTCCCTTCTGTCTAACGAGATACCAGCCATCCTCTTCAATCATTTTTATAACTTCACTTACTTTCATTCAATAAATAATCAACTTATTGTATGACAAATATACACAAAAGTAAATCAAAATAGGGTAAATTGTAAAAATTTTTTTAAGGAATTGCTTCCTCTAAACTAATTTTGTACTTTTGTTATTGTTACTTAATTGGTAAGTTTCCACAGCAAAAGCAAGCTTTACTTGGCTTTGCTCATACTTACTGTTTATATAAATGATGATACGATGAAAAATAAAATTCTCTTCATTTCATTCTTTTTTGTTTCTACTGCATTTACAGGCGTTGCACAAGGCAATTTCACCGAAACAGGACAGGCATCCTATTATGGTGATGAGTTCAATGGTAAAAAAACCGCCAGTGGAGAAATATATAATATGAACGATTTCACCGCAGCTCATAGAACCTTGCCTTTTGGTACGAAGGTTAAAGTTACCAATACCAAAAATAATAAAACAATAATTGTGCGAATCAACGATAGGGGACCTTTTAAGCATGGAAGGATCATCGACTTATCCAAAGCAGCAGCCAAAGAAATTGATTTGATAAAATATGGAGTAGTGGATGTTAAAATTGAAACTGTTTCAGATACTATTGAACCGCCCGTTATTCCTGATAATAATATTAATTTACGCAAAGGATATTATACTTCCGAATTAAAGAAAACATCACCAAAAGGATATGGCATACAAGTTGGAGCATTCAAACAAAAGGAAAATGCATTGAAAAATTTAAAAGAAATTAGTAATAAGAATAATAAACCTCTTTATTTATACGTTACTTCTAACTTCAATTCAAAAAAATATAAGCTATACTTAGGAGAAGTAAAAAACAAAAAACAAGCAGAATCGCTTAAAATAGAATTAAAAAAAAGCGGTTTCCCCGATTGCTTTATTAAAAAGTATTAGCTACTATATAGGCTTTAGACTATTAGGCTATTAGACTTTTGAAAATGGCTAATGATTATAAAAAAAGAAAAAGTAACAGAGGTAAAGGAAATCCTAATAGCCTTCCGTCTAATAACCTATATAAACTACATTCCCAGATAATTCATTATTTGTTCAATAAAAATCATAAATAATTTAGGTTTTAAGAGGATTGTAAACACAAAACCAAAAATAGCTCCATAAAAATGGGCATCATGCCCCACATTATCGAGGTTCTTTTTTGACATATAAGCGGAATAGATTAAATACAAAGCGCCAAAAACAAAAGAAGGAATAGGAACGGGCAATAAAATAAGCATTATTTTGCCGGTGGGATAAAACAAAATGCTTGCAAAAAGTATCGCTGACACCGCACCAGAAGCTCCAACGGCATTGTAATAGATATTATTCTTGTTTTTTTCGTAAGAAGGAATAGATGAAACAATGACCGAACCAATGTAAAGCGTTAAAAAATAAAAGATGGCTTTGGGACCAAAATAAAATGCATAATAGTCTTCCACAACAGCCCCAAAAGAATAAAGCACAAACATATTAACAAGCAAATGCATCCAATCGGCATGAAGCAGTGCATGTGTAAAAAATCGAAACCATTCCCGATAATTATTTATAGCGTAAGCATTAAACTTTAATTTATCAAAAGTTGCTTTATCGCTGAAGGCTCTCAGCGAAACAATAACGGTAACTATAATGATGATAAGGGTAATATTGATACTCATAAATACTTTTTTCTCTTATTTGAAACCTTTTATAAATTTTATAAAGATATAATATTTTTACTTGTTGCATTAAAATATAAGAAGAAAAGCGAAGGGAGCACGTTATAAGAATAGAAACACTAATACCTCACGTAGGTGTAAATACCCATTCCAAAAGCTTGTTTTTTCCATTGACTCTGGCTTGTTTTTCTAGAAAAGCTAGGATTATTCAAAAACCCTAAAGGAAAATATAATCCTTTTTCTCCTAAGTTTTCAATCCATTCAAGAGAAACCAAGAAATCATCGTTTACAACCAAGTAATATGGAGTAAGGTCAACAGTTACTCTTCCTTGTTTAATTGCTGTTTCAATAAAAATATTATCTTTTAAAATTGATTGACCGGGTTCTCCATTTTCCATTTTATAAATATTTAAACGAAATTTTAACTTTCCATATTTATTTTCCACAATAAAAAAACTAGTACTATCAATAATTGTAGGCACTCCCTTTATTTTCATAACGGTACCAACTTCACTACCTAAATCATCTGAAATAAAACCACAAATCATCATTTTTGTTTCCGTTTTGTTACCTAATATTTTTGTTTTTTTAGGTTTAATCAACACTGTTTTCAATTCCATTAACTTTGTTTCTAAAGGAATAGTGATCGCATTATGAGCAAATTGTTTTTTAAAATCAGCCACTTTAAATGATTTTGTTTTATACCCTAAAATGGAAAATCGCAAACTGTCATTGTTATATAAATCGAGCAATTCAATAGAAAATTCTCCATTATTATTAGAAACCGTTCCAACATCTTTTCCAACAATCCCAATATTAACATAAGCAATGGCTATCTTATCATTGGTACTAACAACATTCCCTTTATACAATTGAGCGTTTAGCTGCAACTGAAGTATAGCAAAGAGAGCAACTGTTACTAAAGTAAATTTACGTTGAATCATATTTTTATGTTTAAATTGGTTTTCAATGTTTCTTAGGACGTTTTCAAACAGTAGAAGTTACAAGTTATGTAAAATTTATTTACTTGGGTTTCAGTAGAAACAAAAAACCATCATTATCTAAGACAATGATGGTGAAATAAAATTAATTACAAAAGATTAAACCGAAAGGTGAAGTAAAGTAAAAATCCAATAAATAAGTGCTGATAAACCTATTGCAGCAGGAATAGTAAAGATCCAAGCAGTAACAATATTACTTGCAACTCCCCATTTAACAGCCGATACTCTTCTGGTTACACCAACACCCATAATTGCACCCGTAATCGTATGGGTAGTACTAACAGGAATACCTGCAAGCGTTACCCCAAAAAGTGTTATAGCTCCTGCAGTTTCTGCACAGAATCCACCAACCGGTTTTAAATGAGTTAGCTTAGTACCCATGATTTTAATTACATTCCATCCTCCAAATAAAGTTCCTAATGAAATAGCACTTTGTGCTGAAAGAACTACCCATAATGGGACATAAAACTCTCCACCTAAATAACCCGTGCTAAATAATAATATAGCTATAATGCCCATTGTTTTTTGAGCATCATTTCCGCCGTGCCCCAAACTAAAAGCAGCAGATGAAACTAATTGTAAAACTCTGTAATATTTATCTACTTTAGAAGGTGGTTTTTTCCCCCATATCCATAATGTTAGAACCATTATTAAATAACCTAAAATAAATCCTATAACTGGAGCTAAAACTATAAAAATAAATATCTTTAATATTCCAATATAAAAGATAGCATTAATTCCGCCCTTTAGCAAAGCAGGTCCAATAATTCCACCAATTAATGCATGAGAAACACTAATAGGAATTCCTTTATGTGTACAATAATATACCCATATACAAGAGGCTATAAGAGCTGAAAGAATAAATAATGGATCTCCTGTAATAACAGAAGAATCTACAATCCCTTTACCAATAGTAGTAGCAACTGTTACGCCAAAAACAAGAAAGGCAACAAAATTAAAAAATGTTGCCCAAGCAACGGCTAATTTGGGCGATAACACTTTAGTGGCAACTACAGTGGCAATAGAATTGCCTGCATCATTCATTCCATTTAAAAAATCGAAGATGAGTGCGATGGCAATGGTAATTATAACAATTGTTAACATAGTGAAAAATTAGGCGTTTTTAATAATAATGGTTTTTATTACATCTGAAACGTCTTCTGCTTTATCGGTAGCCTTTTCCATGGTTGCCGCTATTTCTTTAAGCTTAATCAATTCAATAGCATTGGTTTGGGTTTCAAATAAACTAGATATAGCAGTATGATACATTTCATCCACTTGGTTTTCGATGTAGTTAACCCTAATGCATGATTCTGTAATTTTTTCAGGATGTTTTAAGTTCTTTAATTCTTTTATTGCAACCTTCAACTCATTGCATGCATCGTAAATAAGTTCAGCAATTTTACCAAACTCAGGAATCAAATGGTGGGGTTTAAACATTTTTATGCGTTGAGCCGAACCGTTGATACAATCAAGCACATCATCAAGGGTTGCAGCGAGTTGATTGATATCTTCTCTGTCGAATGGGGTGATAAATGTTTGATTTAGCTCTTTAAAAATGTTATGAGTAATATCATCACCAATGTTTTCAATTTCTTTGATTTTTTTGATGGTTTCCACCTGAAGGGCGGTATCGTTTTCATTAACCAATTTCACAAATAATGCTGCTCCTACTACTAAGTTTTCAACATCTTTTTCAAACAATTCAAAAAATTTTGTGTCTTTTGGAACCAATATCTGAAATATTCTACTGAGTTTCATAAGGATATGTTTTTTTAATTTAATACACAAAGAAAGCCATATTTTAAATACCCTATGTTAATTTAATGTTAAATGTTTTATAAAATTAAATTTATATAAGTATTGTCAATATAATATTAACCAATATAATTATACTAAATCCTATAACTAATGATTTTCTGATTTTTTTATTAGATAATACCACCGCATAAATAGTTTTAACAATATTATTGCTGATAATAGCCTGTAATGTTGCTAAAGCAATTATACTAATATTTACATTAAACCCTCCTTGAAACAGATTTATTAAAAAAGGGTCCACATCGGTCATTCCTACAATAAAAGAAAGAATATTTAGTCCTTTAACGCCAAAATACGAAATGGTATAAAAGGTTATCATTGTAAAGGCAATATAAAGCAAGGTAAAAATAATCGCAACCTTAAATTCGAGGGGATTTTTTTCGTCGGTGGTCTTATTTACTTCCGTTGAATCTGCCTTTTTATTAAAAAATAACATTCCAACTCCTGTTATTGTAGATACAACAATTAAAATCAGAAATGAAGGAAATAGTTTATTGCTCAATTCGCTATTGAATATAAACATAATAATAAAAATACGCAAATACATCATAACGGTTGCAAAAATAATGGCAGTTGCATAGCGGTATTCATTTATAGTTGCTTCTTTGCTTTTTTTTGCAATAATAAATGTAGTGGCTGTGCTGCTATACAATCCGCCTAATATGCCAGATATGATGATACCAGCTTCTTTAAATACAAATTTTTTAAGCAAATAACTGATATAAGAAATACTTGATATAACTACTACGGCAAGCCAAATTTTATAAGGTGTTAAAGATAGGTATGGAACAAAGGGTTCGTTGGGAACTATTGGTAAAACAACCCCAGCAATTACTAAAAACTTTCCCAAAGTAATAAACTCATCA
>MNXO01000054.1:0-1072 GCA_001872995.1 Bacteroidetes bacterium CG2_30_32_10
TTTGCTCCCACAGAAGTTGAACTCCTAACAATTTGCTTAGCAATTGCCCAAGCAGACGGCTTATTAGGTAACTCATCAATTAATTGAATTACTTCTAAACCTATTTGTTTCGTTCTTTTTTTAATTAACTCCTGCATATTCTTAAATCGTAAATCAAAAATCGTAATTCGTAAATTTTTATTCTTTATCTTCTACTCCTTTCATTAATTTTGACCCAGGTTTATTTAAAACTCTATCTAAATATTTTCTATCGTAAACAGAATTTTCGAAGTTTTGACCCCATTTTATTGCATCAGTCGGACAAGCTTCAATACACAAACCACACATGGTACACATTCCTAAATGATAAATGTGTTTGTCAATCATTTTTTTCTTTTTACCCGTTTCTTCATCAAGTTGTCTGTCCCAAATTATTTCTATGGTGCCATTTGGACAAGCTATTTCACAAGCTTGACAACCTGTGCAACGGTGTTCATTGTTTTCATCGTGAGGCATAATTACTTCTCCACGAAAACGCTCAAACATTTTTAGTGTTTCTCTATTTTCAGGATATTGCTGAGTAATAGAACCTTTTCTGAAATTTAAAAAATACTTTCCAGTAATACTCATTCCAGTAAGAAGCGATTTTATGCCTTGATATATATCTGAAAAATAACTCATAACTTTTAAAATTGAATTGTTAAGCCAAGCCAAACAACTACAGCCATTACCACTAAGTTTACTAGATTAATTGGAAGTAAATATTTCCATTCTAAGGTTAAAATCTGGTCAATTCTTAATCGGGGAAACGACCACCTGAACCACATCATTAAAAATACAATGACAAATGTTTTGGCTAAAAACCAAAATATTCCTAATAATGGAATGGACTCTGTAATTCCAAAAGGTGATAACCAAGCTCCAAAAAATACAGTAGTTGCAATGGCTGCAATAATAAACATGTTGATGAATTCAGCTAAAAAGAAATAAGCGAATTTCATTCCTGAATATTCGGTATGAAAACCTGCTCCTAATTCCGATTCAGCTTCTACTAAATCAAATGGTGTTCTGTTCGTTTCAGCAGTTCCAGCAA
>MNXO01000054.1:1082-8703 GCA_001872995.1 Bacteroidetes bacterium CG2_30_32_10
CATAAATGCTATTACTGCAGGAATGTGTCCTTGAACAATTAACCAACCATTTTTTTGAACTTCAACAATTTCGGAAAGTTGTAATGTTCCGGTCATTAATACGATAGTTAATAGTGACAGAGAAACAGAAAGCTCATAACTAATGGTTTGAACACCACTTCGCATGGCCCCAATTAACGAAAACTTGTTGTTACTGCTCCATCCTGCCAATAAAATACCAATAACACCAATGGATGAAATGGCGATTAAAAAGAGTATGCCGATGTTAATGTCGAAAGCTTGAAAATCTTTGGTAAAAGGAAAAACAGCTAAAGCCAATAAGGCAGTTATAATTACAAAATATGGTGCTAAATTGTATAAAAACTTATCGGCTTTTATGGTTCCTGTTAGCTCTTTTGAAACCAGTTTAAGTGCATCAGCAATAGTTTGTAAAATTCCATGAAAACCCACTCGATTTGGACCTCTTCTTAACTGAAACCATGCAGCAATTCTTCGTTCCATTAAAACCAAAAACAACCCAGCAACGGCAAAACCAGTTAAATAAATAACGGCTATTATGGTCATTTCAACAATGCTGGCAATGTTTTCCGGCATTATGCTAAACAGCCACTCATGAATATTTTTTGTTATACTTAAAAGCATAAATTTTGATTTGCGATTTTGAATTTACGATTTTTGATTTTTTGCTCTCATAGTTTTTATTGATGCTACTACAATCGAAAGAATTTCATTCACTTCTTTTTTAAGTGGTTCAACTCTTGCAGTATTTATTAATCCACTTTCTTCCAAAATTTCCAACCAATAATGTGTTTCATCTGTTTCTTCTTCTACAATTTTCAATTTATTAATAAAGTCAGGAGTAGATTTTGCCCTACAAGCTGCCCTGTAATTTGCACCCACAGAAGTTGAACTCCTAACAATTTGCTTAGCAATTGCAAAAGCAGATGGCTTATTAGGTAACTCATCAATTAATTGAATTACTTCTAAACCTATTTGTTTCGTTCTTTTTTTAATTAACTCTTCCATAATCGTAAATTCAAAATCGTAAATCGTAAATTTTTACCTATCTATATCAGGAATTACCAAATCCAATGTTGCCATAATAGCTACCAAATCTCCAATTTTACTTCCAACAGAAATATGGTTGAGTAATGATAAATTTGAAAATCCAGGTGAACGGAATTTAACTCGATGTGCATTTTTAGTTCCTGTACTAATGATATAAACCCCCAATTCTCCTCGTGCAGTTTCTACAC
Organism: Bacteroidetes bacterium CG2_30_32_10; assembly: GCA_001872995.1. Taxonomy (GTDB): domain Bacteria; phylum Bacteroidota; class Bacteroidia; order Bacteroidales; family CG2-30-32-10; genus CG2-30-32-10. Next base: position 2,339 of record MNXO01000054.1, read on the forward strand.
GTTGATAAAATTCTCCTTTTGGCAATTTAATTACTGCGTTAGTAGCTACTTTGTGGTCTCCTTCCGGGATGTTATCAATCAATTGTTCTATAATGGATAACGATTCCCACATTTCTTCAATTCGCACTTCATATCGAGCAAACGTATCGCCAGTTGTTCGCATCGCTTCTTTAAATTTTACTTTATCTAACGCACTATACGGATGATGAACTCTAACATCGCAAGAATAACCCGAAGCACGACCAACAGGTCCGCTTGCTCCAAATGAAATGGCATCTTCTTTGGTTAAAATACCAACACCTTTGGTTCTGTGCTGAAAAATGACATTATTGGTTAATAACGCATCATATTCAGGGAGTTTTGTTTTAAAATGAGCCACAAATTCTTTGGTTCTTTTTATAAAGTTTGGATGGATGTCGAACATTAAACCACCAGGCATGTTGTAGTTCATGGTTAAACGGGCACCACAGGTTTCTTCAAAAATATCGTTAATCATTTCACGGTCTCTAAAGCCGTAAAAAAACGTAGTAAAAGCTCCAACATCCATTCCCATAACGCCCCACCACAACGTATGTGAAGCAATTCGAGTTAATTCGCCAATAATGGTTCTTATCACTTTTACTCGTTCAGGAACTTCTAATTGTAGTGCATTTTCAACTGCTAAACAAACCGCTTCATTGTTGATGTTGGAAGATAAATAATCCATTCTATCGGTTAAATGAACAATTTGTTGATAGCTATCTCGTTCGCACATTTTTTCGATAGAACGATGGATGTAACCCAAGTCTGGTTCAACTTTTTTAATGATCTCTCCATCAATGGTTAACAATAAACGTAAAACACCATGTGTTGCAGGGTGTTGCGGCCCCATATTGATAAAATACTCTTCCGATTTAAAGTTATTATTTACAACAATTGGTTCCATCTACGTTTATTTAACAATCATATTAATTTCATCTACATAATCTTTTCTTAGTGGAAAACCACTCCAGTCTTCGGTTAAAAAGAGACGTTTTAAATTGGGATGATTATTGAATTTTATTCCAAAAAAATCAAATACTTCTCGTTCATGAAATTCAGCAGTTTGCCAGATGTCGCAAACAGAATCAAAAGTGGGGTTTTCTCTATCGGCAGTTTTTACTTTTACCACAATGGTATGGCGGTATGTGGTAGATTCTAAATGATAAACCACGCCTAATTCAGTAACCCAATCTACACCACTCAAACAAAATAAATAATCGAATTTAGTTTCGTTGTTATTTTTTAGTTGAAGCATTAATTGATGTAGTTGTGCAGGTTGCACGGTAATATTTAAAAATTGAGATTCCAATTCAGAAAATTCTAATTCTGGAATCCATGTACTGATTAAATTTTGCAACGCTTCGTTAGTCATAAAAGCCCCTCCCAACCTCCCCGAAGGGGAGGAGTTTCCAACGCACTATGCCTATTGGCAATAGAATGATGGTTTGTTAATTGGTTATTAAAAGTTATTTTTTTCATTAGTGCTTTATTCTCTTTTAATTTCATCTTTATTCGCTCCTCTAAGTAAGCCCCTCCTTCGGAGGGGTTGGGGAGGACTTATTTCCCTTCATCAAACCCATCAACTGGATTTTCTTTGTTTTTCATACTTTCTTGTCGGATTTTATCTTGCAACATCAACATGCCTTCTAGTAAAGCTTCTGGTCGTGGAGGGCATCCTGGCACATAAACATCTACAGGAATAACATGGTCGGCTCCTTTTACTACCGAATAAGAATTGTAAAAAAATGGACCGCCCGAAATTGCACAAGCTCCCATAGCAATTACATATTTTGGCTCAGCCATTTGGTCGTATAATCTTCTAAGCACTGGAGCCATTTTGTTCACAATAGTTCCATCAATAATTATTAAATCTGCTTGTCGTGGGGAAGGTCGGGCTACCTCAAAACCAAATCTGGAGTAATCGTGTCGAGAAGCTCCAGTTTGCATCATTTCAATAGCACAACAACTCGTACCAAAGTAAAGCGACCAAAGTGAATTTGCACGTCCCCAATTGATAACTTTATCTAAATTGGTAACCATGATGTTTGCTCCGTTTCCTGCAGGAATTACTTTACCAGGAAAATCTGCTGGAATTGGTGTGTTATTTTCTATTCCCATTTTAATGCTCCTTTTTTCCAAGCGTACAATAAGCCTAGTCCTAAAATAAATAGAAAAATAATAATTTCTACTAAAGCAACCGTTCCAACTTCTTTAAACACTACTGCCCAAGGAAATAAAAAGGCTACCTCAACATCAAACACCAAAAACAAAATGGCATACAAATAATAACCAACTTTAAACTGAACCCATGTTGGTCCAATGGTTTTCATACCACTTTCGTAAGGTTCTCTTTTTTGAGTATTATCCGATTTGGGTGATATTAAATTGGATAAAAAGTTCGCCCCAGCAACTAGCACAATACCAGCTAGTAAAAAAACTATTATTGCTTCTGAACCCATTGTCTTCTTTTATAAATATTTATGCAAAATTACTGAAAAGTTCACAGTTCACAGTTCTCAGTTTTCGCTCCTCTACGTAGCCCCTCCTTCGGAGAGCCTGTCCCGTTTTTTCGGGAGGTTGGGGAGGCTTTTACTTCACTTCGTAAGTCTCTCCTGAGAAAAACAAATCATCCGTTTTTTTGTATTTAGAACCTGCTTTAATTTTTTTAGTTAACTCATCTTCTCTTTCCTCCAACGTAACATCATCAAAAGCTCTTACAATTCCAGTGGCAATTGGATATGCTAATCGAATAAGCATTTGGTGCATAGTAGGGTCTTTTTCTTTAGCATCGTGAACCAAAATATCTTTTTCTGTTATTCCGTTTTCGCCAATAGTAACCACCTCTAATTTTAAGCCTTTTAATACCAATCCTTTATCAGCATTTTTACCAAAAATCATCGGTTTTCCGTGTTCTAAATAAATTTGTTTATCATCTTTTACTTCTTTATCAGTAACATCGGTATAACAACCATCATTAAAAATTACACAGTTTTGTAATACTTCGATTAATGAAGTTCCTTTAAAACGATGTGCCTCAATAAAAATTTGAGTCATTGCTTTTGGATTGTTACCACCAATTCTAGCATAAAATCGAGCATTAGCTCCTAAAGCCAATTCGCCAGGAGAAAATGGAGGTTGTGTGTTTCCGTAAGGTGATGATTTTGTTTTTTGACCAACAACTGAAGTTGGTGAAAATTGTCCTTTGGTTAAACCGTATATTTCGTTGTTAAAAAGAACAATGTTTAAATTGATGTTTCTACGTAGCACATGGATAAAATGATTTCCTCCAATTGCAGTTGCATCACCATCTCCAGTAATTATCCAAACGCTTAAATCAGGATTAGCTAATTTCACTCCTGTTGCAATACCTGGTGCTCTACCATGAATACTATGAACGCCATAGGTGTTCATGTAATATGGAAAACGTGATGAACATCCAATACCTGAAACAAAAACAACATTTTCTTTTTCAACTCCCATTTCTGGAAGAGCTTTTTGCATGGAATTTAAGATTACGTAATCATCGCAACCTGGACACCATCTAACCTCTTGGTCACTTACAAAGTCTTTATAAGTATATTTTTTTACCGCTGTAGCTTCCATAATTATAGTAGTTGTTTAAATTTTTGAATAAGTTCGTCATTAGAAAATGGCAAACCTTGAACTTTATTTATTTGTTGAAAATCGAATTTACCAAAGTTAGCTTTTAAAATAAAAGCAAATTGACCACTGTTTAGTTCGCAAACAATAATTTTTTTGAATTTTGCAAATATTTCTTCGGTGTTTTTTGGCATTGGGTTAATGTAATTGAAATGAACAAAACCAATGTTATTAAATCCTTCTTCTTCTGTTATTTGTTTTACAGCAGAGTGAAGCGTTCCATAAGTTCCACCCCAACCAACTACCAATAAATCGCCTTGTTGTGCAAATTCAACTTTTAAGTTGGGTATATTATTTTGGACTAATCTTATTTTTTCGGCTCTTGTATGAGTCATTGTTTCGTGGTTTTCTGGGACATAAGAAACATTACCCGTAACGCTATCTTTTTCCAAGCCACCTACTCGATGTTCAAAACCTGAGGTTCCAGGAACAGCCCATTCTCTAGCTAAAGTTTTAGCATCTCTTTTGTATGGATGCCAATTTTCAGTAAATTTAGTTACTTTTCGGTTTTTAATTTCTGGCATATCGGCTACGCTTTGAATTTTCCATGGTGCTGAACCATTTGCAATATAGCCATCTGTTAATAAAATAACTGGAGTCATGTGTTCTAATGCTAATCGAGCAGCTTCGTAAGCATAATTAAAACAATCGGCAGGAGTGCTTGCTGCAATAACTACAACAGGGCTTTCACCGTTTCTACCGTACATGGCTTGCAATAAATCAGATTGTTCTGTTTTTGTTGGTAAACCAGTTGATGGTCCACCTCGTTGAACATTAATCACCACTAAAGGCAATTCAATCATCATAGCTAAACCTAACGCTTCACCTTTTAATGCCAAACCCGGTCCTGATGTTGTTGTGATGGCTAAGTCTCCAGCAAAAGAAGCTCCAATAGCAGAACAAATTCCTGCAATTTCATCTTCTGCTTGAAAAGCCTTTACTCCAAAATGTTTGTGTTTAACCAATTCGTGTAATATATCAGTAGCTGGTGTTATAGGATAGGAACCTAAAAATAATTCTAACCCAGATTTTTCTGAAGCGGCTAATAAACCCCAAGCTGTTGCAGTATTACCCATAATAATTCGGTAAGTTCCTGGAACCATTTTGGCTGGAGAAATGGTGTATGAATTTGAGATTAACTCTAAGGTTTCTGCATAATAATATCCAGCATTCAATACCTTGGTATTGGCTTCAATTAATTCAGGTTTGGATTTGAATTTTTTATTAAAAAAATCAATGGTATGTTCGGTTGAACGATGATACATCCAATAAACCATACCTAATGAAAACATGTTTTTACTTCGGGTAATTGTTTTATTGTCTAATCCATCCACATCCTTTAATGCTTCCTTTGTTAAGGTTGACATATCCACTTCAATTACATGATAGCCATCTAAACTCCCATCTTCCAAAGGGTTAGTTTCGTAAAAAGCTTTTTCTAAATTCTTTTTAGTAAAAGCATCTTTATCAACTATAACAGTATGTCCTTTTTTTAAGGCATATAAATTGGTTTTTAAACCGGCTGGATTCATTGCTACTAATAAATCAACGCTGTCTCCAGGAGTACTTACTTCTACGCTTCCTATATGTACTTGGAAACCAGAAACCCCATACAAACTTCCTTGAGGAGCCCTAATTTCAGCAGGATAATTTGGAAATGTAGAAACATCATTACCAAACATAGCAGAGGTGTCTGTAAATTGAGTTCCTGTTAGTTGCATTCCGTCTCCAGAATCACCAACAAAACGAATAACAACACCTTCTAATTCTTTTGGAGCTGGTTTTATACTTTCTATACTCATAAACTTAAGTTTTTTGTGTCTAATTTAATGTAAATATACAAATTTTGGAAGCCAAATGTAGTTCCACCTAAGTAATTGAAAAATGATAAAAATCATGAATCAACTATCGAAATATTTTTATTTTTGGACAATATACAAACTTAATTTTTTAAATCATGGCTATTAGAATAACAGATGAATGCATTAATTGTGATGCATGTATTTCAGAATGTCCAAACAACGCAATTTACGAACCAGATAATAAATGGTCGTATTCAGAAAAAACAGCATTAAGTGGAATGGTAACAACGCTTGATGGCAGACAAGTTGATGCTGATAAAGAAAATGCTCCTCTTTCGGATGAGTTTTACTTTATCGTATCTGACAAATGTACCGAATGTAAAGGGTTCCATGATGAACCACAATGTGCTTTAGTTTGTCCTGTTGACTGTTGCATCTCTGATGAAAATCATAAAGAAACTGAGGGAAATTTATTAAAGAAAAAAGCATGGTTGCATGGTGAATAATTTTCTTTTTAATAGATAAAATCACCAACTCGATTAACTAATTCTTGATTAATTTCATCTGTTAATTATCCCAACATCACAATAGCGTTCTTAATTGTTTATTTCTCAATTAAGAACGCTATTGTTTTTACTAAAGGTGGGTTCTAAAAATTATTTGAATTTAGGTATAATGGACAAAAATTAGGCTATTTTTTAGAAGTTGTGTTCTAATGGACATTTTTTAGGCTCTATTTTCAGCTATATTTTAACAAGAAAAGAAAATTTATTTATTTTGCAGTATCTACATAAACGTAAACAAGCTCTGCTGGAGAGCAACTTGTCAGGGATAATATAGATGCTCGACAAAAATGTCAATTCAAAGGATTGCTATAGTTAG
>MNXO01000074.1 GCA_001872995.1 Bacteroidetes bacterium CG2_30_32_10
AACTGAGCGGAAACAAATGCTTAACAATTTAGAAAACAAAATAAGCATTCGCACCAGAGACCTTGCCTTAGTAAACGACCAATTGCAGCTCGAACTTTACGAACGAAAAAAACAAGAAGAACGACTACGATTTTCTGAGAACCTTAACAACACCACTATTAATGCCATCAACGATTATATTTTTGTGATAGACGCAAATTTAAATGTGTTGATGTATAATGATGCCATTAAGCAATACATTAGAAAAGCTTATGCCGAAAAGAAAAGTACCGAAATCAACATCAAAGGAAAAAAAATTGACGTGGTTTTTCCAGAATTTAAGCAAGAAATAATAAAAAAATATGATGAAATATTAGCAAATCGTAACGGATTTTCAGATACTATCGAAGTTTCAAGAAATGAGAAACCTGCTTTCTACGAAATAAAAGCGATACCTGTAGTAGCTAATGAAAAGGTTTTTCAAATAGTTACTTATATGCACGATATAACTCAATTGGTGCAAGTTGAGGAAGAAATAAAACTAAATCTACAAAGAGAAAAGGAACTTAATTTGCTAAAAACACGTTTTATTTCGGTGGTTTCGCACGAATTTAGAACCCCCTTGGCAAGTATTCAGTCGAGCATTCAACTCATCGAAAGATACCGACACAAAATGAATGAAGAAAAAATTGGGTATTTGTTTTCTGGTATCTATGAAACTATAAGGTATTCAAACATTCTATTAGATGATATTTCTATCATTGGCAAAGACGAAAGTGGAAGGTTAGAAATAAATTATACCAAATGCGATATTAAGATAATTTGTAACCAGTGTATTATTGATACCAAAGCATTATATGGCGAAAACACGCTAATCAACTTTTCAATAAATCAGAACATCGAAGAGGTAATGGTTGACGAAAGTCTGTTGAGGCATGTGCTCAATAATATTTTGTCAAATGCTGTAAAATATTCAGATGCAAGCAAAGCAGTGAAATTTGATGTTGATTTAAAAGCTAAAAACATTATTTTCACAATAGAAGATAGTGGTAGAGGCATTCCTGAAAAAGATTTAGCTCAAATTTATGAACCATTTCACAGGGCTTCTAATGTAGAATCAGTAAAAGGAACTGGTTTGGGATTGGCAATTGTTAAGCGATGTGTCGAATTGCACAAAGGAACCATCGTGTTAAAAAGCATATTAAGCAAAGGAACTACGGTAACCATTAAGATACCTTATAAAAAAAAATAGAATTATAGTATTAATGCTTCTTTGAATAGAGTTGCTTCAATTTTTAAATATTATTAAAGAAAATTATAACACTAATTTTCCCAAACATCGTATCCATACCAAGTTCCAATATCATAATTGCCATCTATAGCGACAAATATTAATCCGTTTGCAAAAGAAAGTGAAAATCCATAATCACCATCCGAAATCTTAATAGTTTTAATACTTTTCCCCTTCAAATCGTAGATATAAATTTTACTACGTTCCGAATTCCAGGTATAAATATGTTTTTTATCTACAGCAATAGTAGATTGTCCCGTAGTAAATTGATTTCCATGATTAAGACCGATTAAAGTCTTTTTCAATTTGCCTTTTGGGAAACTAAATATTTTGCAAACACCTTCATCAAAATAGTATAAACTTTTACCATCTGGGCTAAAGGCTAAATTTGCTTGGTTGTTTTCATAAATATTTTCTAATACTAATTTATACTCGCCATTTTCAAGATTTGTAATTTTATAAATATTGCCATCATAGCAATTTACGTATAAAGCCTTATCTTTTGTATTATACATAATAGACCTCATATCCAACTCCATCGAATATGAATTTAATAAATCACCTTCAAAACTTAACTTATTAATTTGCCCTTTAGATGGCACTCCACCGTTGCAGGTATAGTAATTTGTGCCATCACTGGTAATATGAGCATTGTGTGTTTTAGGGTCTTCACTAAAAGTGATTTTAGGTTGTAAGGTTTGTGCTTTCCCAATATTGAAAAGGAAAAAAATAAAAGTTAAAATAGAAAAAAATTTAATTGTTTTCATAATACATTGGTTTTAAGTTAATAATGTAAAATTAAAAATTATTTTATCGAATAATATACATTTTCCCAAATTCCTTAGTAAAGTATTTACTTGCATTGGTGTTTTTTTTCTCAATACTATTTCCATTAATATTTGTAACAACTCTATAAAGGTAAACGCCGTTAGCCAATATATCGCCAAATTCATCTTTTCCATCCCAAGCATAATCGGTAATATTTCTGCCTATATGAATCGGACCTATTTCATCTTGAAGTATTTCTTTTACAATTTTCCCTGTAATGGTCATTATTTGTATTTTAAAATAAGATGGCATTTCCGAACCAGTCAATACAAATACAAATCTGGTTGAAGTAGAAAATGGATTGGGCCAATTAACTACATCTGTGATGGTTGATTTATTAATAACCTCAAAAGAAATTTTGTAATCAATATCTCCCGATTTATTGTTTGTTACATCTTTCGCCTGAACAATTAACTGATAAATGCCATCCATAGGAAACGTTCCATTATACTCAATTTTACAAGAATTTTTAGGGAGAGAAGCAGGAATAAACTTCATTATTTCGACACCATGGTTAGAAAAATAAATTCTATGAGGAGTTATAGCATTTGGGTCTTGAATAAACACTTTAAAACTTGAAGTGTCGTTGAGTGGTAAGTATTTATTTTCGTCAGAGAGCGAAATTTGAATAAGTGGTTTTGCAGAAACGATGTCGTTATTCATAATATGAACGCCATCGAAAGTAACATCAAGCATCGGATTGGTTTTATCAGATGCTACAAAAAAAGGTATTTCACCAATATTATTGAAGTGATATTGTTCTAATTGGTCGTTATTGGGGTTTACCTCTATCCACAAATTATTATTTCCCGAAATTCCTTTGGTAGATGCGGTGATGGTATCTATTAATATATCACCAGCGGGGTGTTTACGTTGTCGTGGATAGGGAATTGAGTGTACAAGTCTATTTTTATCAACAATCCAATAATTTACAAGTAAGCTATCCATATTAAATTCGCTAATATTGTGTATTGCAGTAGAAAAACTTAATAATTCTCCTTCCTGTAAAGTATCATTATAAAAAGTATAATGAATAGAAGGGTCTAAAGCAGTTTCTGGCACACCATCAAAAATTACCTGCCATCTTTTCATTTGCGCAGGTGTGTGTAGAGAATCGTCTCGCATCTTTACAATCAATTTCATATATGGATAAGTATTGGCGTTAATTCTGCCTTCCAAATTATAAATATCTGCAGAATCGGGCGGAAGGTTCGAAATCAAAGTATCTATTTCGCCAGACAATTTAATTCCAATAACACTTAACCTGACAGAATCCTTTGAAATGGAATTTCTGAATTGCTTACTCTTCGTTGAATTAATAACATTACTTGATTTATTCCATCGAAAAGCAATTTCGCTACTCGATATTCTCCAATGAATAGATTTCCATTTTACAGAAGGACCAATTATTTCAGATTCAATATACCCTTCATTCCATTTGGTTTTAATACTATCTTTGTGAGAGATAATTGAAGTTGGCGAAGGAGCTATTACTTCATTTGCATCACCGATATTTGCTCCTTTAATACCAAAAATAATATACGGGATATTATTTGGAACTCCTCTAATATAAGCACTACCAATAGATTCAAAGGCTAATTTCAAACGTTCATTGAAATGTTGAGCATTGATGCTTCTATGACTAAAAGCCAAAACATAATAACCATCTGGGACACCCTCAATAAGTGCGGAAATTCTATTAAACCAAACAGTATCTGGTAGCAAAACAGAGGGTGGGTGATACTGATTTGGAGGAGGCGTGGCGGTATAATAATCAAATGCAGGAACATCATAAGAAGCACAATGATGATTTCCATATATTCCAATAGAATTTACTACATCAGCTACTCTACTAATCCAAGGTTCACCGGAAACAGGATTAATAATTGCAAATTTTATTCCATTACCATCGTCACTGGTACATGACCATTGATTTTCTATCACATTATTAATCTTATACCACTCTTCTGCCCAAGCTATATATGGATAATAACCTGTTTGAATATTAATGCTTTTAAAATTATTAACAAATTCAAACTTTCTTAAAGGACGATTGAAAGTAACATACTTGTATTTATCGTTTTTAAACTGAAAAAAATGAGCCTGGCTCCATCCACCTTTACCATTAATATATTGAAATGAGCTTTCTCGCCAATTATATACTCCATTTGTTGGTTGTAAGGTTACACGCCAATAATAGACTGTGCTATCTTGCATAAATAGTGGTGGAGTATATTTAACTACACCACCACCAACCTGAGTAACCACTTCGCTTATTTTAAAAGGACTATTAAAAGTATCAGTAGTATCAATTTCAAAAATGTAATTAGCAGTTTGTGTTGTAAAAATGCCTATAGAGGCTTTTAATGTGATACCTTGCGATGGAACAATAGCATAATTGTAAGGATAAACAGGAACAATATCTGCAGATTGAATAAGTAGGTCAACCGTAGTGGTATTATTGTTTTCATTTAGTTCAAGTATTTCATTATAAGAATCTAAAGTTATTTTTAAATGATTTAACCCAATTCCTTTAGCAATATCAATAGGAAGTTTAAAAGAAATTGTGTCTTTGTATTTGGTAGCAATAATATTCTTCACATACTTATCTTGAATAATCCCTTCGGGGTATGTTCTAACTAATTCAACTTTAAAAGAATCGTCAATGGCTTTACCAATATTGGTTGAAACGAAGTAAACAATAAAAGAATCAACGGCAGAAGTTACAGTTGTAGGAGAATAATAAACATCGGAAGCAGTGATTTCATAATCAGGATTGGTTTGTGAATTAGGAATAATGGCGGGGTCGCCATGCAAAGTCATCCCATAACACACATGTTTAATGTAATCATGCGAAGGATAGCTATTTTGCAGATTGTTTATGGTTTGTTGTATGCATAATCCTATTGGTTTTCCATAGTTTTTATAAGTAATATTTTTATATAGTTCATTAGAGTAAGTATTTAATTCAAAAGGACCAGATAATGAAATTGTACCAAGATAACCAATAGCACCTTTGTTTTCAATTAATATAAAAACTTCGCTGGAGATAGCACCTACACTAAAAATATCACCTGCAAAACAAGAATTAGCTAATAGAAATGGATATTTGCCATAATTGTTATATTCAGCAGGGTCATCAATGCTTTGGTCAAATCCAATGCCTGCGGCATGTCCAAAAAATGTCATTAACGAAACACCATTATTTATAATGTTTTTTAACGAATCTGATTGATTAATTTGAATAGGAGCAGAAGATGTTTTAAGAAATGTTCTCACATAACCCCCGTATAAAGTATCTTCAACAATTCTTTTAAAGTTATTTAGATATGCAGCTAATATACCCTGCTCGTGTGCATCTGCACCTCCCCCAAAATGAAGTATGTTTTTCATCCATAACTCGGGGTTCTTTTGAGCAAATTCATATTGCATCACTTTATTGAGATAAATAGACACTTGTTGCGGTGTTGAAGCACTTAAACGACCTGTAGGGATATCAGGTTTAAAAAGAACATCGTTGATGCCAGAAGTTAAAAGATTATCAGAAGGAGGGTCGCCATAAGTAGGCACTAAAGTTCCATTATAATAAATGGGGTTTTTCCTATAGCAAGTGAGTGTTGATGAAGAGACACCTGCTTTGAACGATTTACCAATTAAAAATAGATATTTAGGAGGTGCATTAAAGTTCGAGATAGCAAATCTGCAAAAGTTACGAATAGCTAAAGGATTTTTCCTAATTCCATAAGAAAACTGGTCATATAGTTCATCAACATCCGCCAATAATACGTTATAGAAAGGTGGATTTGATTTTCTGTAGTTCTTGTATTCCTCTGCTTCATTCCACAAGCTCTTATGAGAAACTATAAGATAGTCGGTATTTGAATAGGTTGGTAAGTTATAATTAGTGAATTTAGCGTAAGAAGAAGGGTTTGTTGTAACTGGCAAAATTAAATTAACATTCATTAGTTGTTCATCGGAGGTAATAAAACATTCTTTTTCTCCGCTACCATTTGGAATTAGTGTTTTGAAATTAGAGCCACTACGGACTATCTTTATTCTCTTATGATTAGTAATATCATATATTCGAGCAGTATCATTAGTAGCTATAATTAAGTTTGAAAAAGTATAATATGCTTTTGGTTGTAATGCATTTGGAACGATTAGAGAGTAGGTAGTAGAATTTTCGAGGTTTAGCGAATGAGGATATTTAATATCAATATAAGCAATGGTATTTATGTCCACATCGCTGTTTTGATCATTAATAGGAGTAAATGTAAAAGAAGTACTACTGCCTAAAACAGAGCTTGCAATAGAACGTGTCATTAATTTTTGTGTATATCCTTCATAAATAGTGTCTATGGTAATGCCTGCAAATACAATTCTGGCGTGGTGGTCTGGTACAACTGGAGCATAATTGGAAGCCCCAATAAGTAAAAATTTTATTTCAGCATTTGGACCCGAAGCATACGCATTGGTTGTAGAAATATTTTTAGTAACAGGAAGAATATTTGGTACAGTTAATCCACTTCTCATATAAAAACCACCATCAAACCAGCCTTTTCCTGTAGTGTATTCTGGCAAAGGAACGAGATTGTATAATTTTGGTTCCCCAGAAAAATAAGTACCTACATAATCCTCTCGCGAAACTTTCATAAAATAAGTTGCAGGAGCGTAACTACTAAAATTTTCGTCGGTTTCGAGTTGCAAGCGTCTATTATTTATCGAAGCATTCCAAGTGATATAATAAGTTGACGTATCATTAAACATACTATAATTTGGATTTGGTTGGTCAGCAGGATTTAAATATATATAAGAATCAAACCAACCATCATTTTTTTTTGCCATAAAACTCAATGAAATCATCAGTATTAAACACACCATCACTCTGACCTTTAATATAAATATATTCTTCATTACCTCTTCCAAAAATCTGAATACTTCTAGGGTCAACACTATTAATGGGAAATCCTGAATTTAAAAGGGTTGTATAATTAATTTTATATACTCCATTTTGAAATAAACTGAACTTATAATATTGTTGATTATAATTAATCCATTCATTACCTAAAGGCTGAGCCAATAAATATAGAGGGAACATTAATATAATTAGTATATTTAAAAATAATTTCATTTTATTTACTTTATTTTAGCCAGTTTTGTATTACTACTTCATTGGACTTGCTTTCCTTATTTTATTAAGATTAACTTTTAAAGAAAATATATTTGAATAAAGGGCAATAGAGCTATTTCCAATGTCTGTAAGAGCATAATCAATAGAAACAACATCTTTTATATTTACACCAATACCAACATTAGGTTGAAATGTAGTGATTTTTTTATTTGAAATGTCTGTTTCCTTTTGAATATTACCAATGCCACCTCTAAGAAAAACAATATTGGTATAACCAAGTTCAAGTCCAATATGTGGGTCGATGCTAAATGGCTTGCTTTTAATAAGCACGTTTCTTTTCCCATCAGTGCTAACATCAATATCAACGATAGGTAAGACGTTTAGTTTATTGAAAAAAGTAAATTTTCTGCTTGCACCAAAGATAAATTTCGGTAATGTAAGTTCAATGGAGTTATTAGGGATTTCATTTTCGGTAACAGTAAAAACTTCTTTCATTTCGTCGGTAAGATTAAAGCTCCAAGCATTGAAAGTAGTAGTAATATCTCTTGCCATCAATCCAAACTTCCAATTTTTATAATCATATTGGGCAGCAGCATCAATACCAAATCCCCAAGATGAAGCAAAATCGCCTGCTTTTCGTCTTATTATTTTGGCATTTAAGCCTAAACGTAATCCTTGAATTTTTGTTTTTCTCCCATAAGAAAAAATAAAAGCATAATCGGCAGCAGAGAAGGATTTAATGCGGTCCCAATTGATGTTGCCTTCTGCATCAATTAATTCGGAAGTATCAGGAATGCCATCTATTGCAAAACGAATAAAAGAAATGCCTAAAGCACCTGTTTTATCAATTTTTGAAGCAAAAGCACCATAATCATACTTAGCAATACCAGCAAAATATTCAGCATGCATAAGCGATACTTGTACATCAGTAGGTATCAAAACTAAACCGGCAGGGTTCCAATAAGCTGAGGTAACATCATCAACAATAGCAACTGTAGAATTTGATAATGACAACGCCCGAGCACCAACGCCTATTGATAAAAATTCATTACTATATTTACGTGTTTGTGCAATGGTGGTGTCTATTGATATTGCTACCAAAAAAGCGAATACTAAAATTAGTTTAAATACCCACGCATAAATATTATGAAATGCTTTGTACACCAGATTTATATCGTTAATAAATTATTCATTATTAAACAATCAAAGTTAAGAAAAGAAACTTAAATAGCCAAAAAATTTGTATTTATGTAAAAACTAAAAAATAAAATGATACCTATAAAACTGAAAATTATAATTTTATATTTTATAATCTTA
>MNXO01000062.1 GCA_001872995.1 Bacteroidetes bacterium CG2_30_32_10
TAATGCCGACAGACTAAAAATTGTGATTTACAAACGAAGTGAAATAAATCACCTACTTGTTAGCAAGTCGGTATAATTTGAACGCATCCTTACTATTTATTACAAAGAAAAATATTAATGTTGTTTTGCTTTGTCCGACTAAGTTTGTAATGTTAAAAACTTATTTTTTTAATCTTTAAAAGATTTCATTATTCAATCTTTATTAATTTAGCCAAATGTTTGATTCTAACAATCAATTATAACAATGAAAGTATTCAAATTTGGTGGTGCATCGGTCAAAGAAGCTAATGCAGTGAAGAATGTTGCCAATATTATCAATTTGTTTCCAAAAGACAATTTGCTGATTGTAGTTTCAGCGATGGGCAAAACCACCAATGCTTTAGAAAAACTAAATCGCTCTATTTACAGTAATACCAATGATATAATTGCCCACATAAGGACCATTAAAGATTATCATTATGCCATTGTTAATGAATTATTTGCAGACAAAACTCATCAAGTTTTTAATGAATTAGCTGAATTATTTGAATCGTTAGCAAAGCAAACAAGTTGTTCTCCATCAGAAAACGTTGATTATTCTTATGACCAAATTGTATCTTTTGGCGAGTTAATTGCTACTAAAATAATCAGCAACTATTTACAAGTTGTTGGTATTGATAATACTTGGCTAGATGTACGAGAAATTATTAAAACAAATACTAATTATAGAGAAGGATTGGTTGATTGGAAATTAACCAATAATTTATCTCAAAAACAATTGCTTCCAGCATATAACTCCTATAAAGAAAGGAAAATTATAGTTACTCAAGGTTTCATTGCTGGAACAACTGAAAAAACCACGACAACACTCGGCAGAGAAGGCTCCGATTATACCGCTTCCATCCTTGCATACCAATTAAATGCCGAAGAAGTTATTATTTGGAAAGATGTTCCTGGGGTGCTTAATGCCGACCCTAAGTATTTTAGCGTTACTGAGAAGTTAAATGCAATTTCTTATCGCGAAGCCATTGAATTATCATACTATGGAGCCACTATCATTCATCCGAAAACTATCAAGCCTTTACAAAATAAAAACATTCCACTCAGCGTGAAATCGTTTATAGCCCCAGAAGATGCTGGTACATTGATAAACAACAATACCCAATCTGACAGCCTCATCCCTTCCTTTATTTTTAAAGTAAATCAATTATTGATTTCATTAATGCCAAAGGATTTTTCTTTTATTGCCGAAGATAACCTTAGTAAAATATTTGCGTGTTTTGTTAAACATCATGTAAAAATAAATCTGATGCAGAATTCCGCAATCAGTTTTTCTGTTTGCTTTGATAATATTCCTGAAAAAGCTCAAGCATTAATCACCGAATTGCAACAAACCTATAAAATTAAATACAACGAACACCTCGAATTGATTACCATCAGGCATTTTGACCAAAAGACTATTGATAGAGTTACCCAAGATAAAATCATCTTGTTAGAGCAGAAAAGCCGTTCCACTGCACAATTAGTTGTTAAAAACAAAAACTAATACGTAAAATTTGGTAAGTCTCTTTTAATTAGCACATTATTAAATTCTTTACTCATCTGTCAACCCGTATACTTGTTTACCCGTTTACTCTTTTCAAATTATCTCATCTTAAACTCCTATAATATTCGCATATATTCTTGGCTCTTTCACTATAATTATCGCCAAAATCCTTGTTGTCAGGAGTTATTCTATGAAGTATATTTATTTGGATTTTTCCTGCATATCTATAAAAGCTGTGTTTATTAACAAACGCTCCTTCTGCTTTTATCAACAGTGGCAAAATATCCATATTCAACTTTTCGGCAAGCATAAAAGCACTTTTGTGAAACCGTTGAATTTTATGAGGAGACCTTTTGCTTTCAGGGAAAACAAGAATTGAGTATCCTTGTTGTTGCATGTGTTTTAAATGTTGAAGAGAATTTTCAACATTATCAGCTAATTCGATAATGGGAGCATATTTTTTTAGAAGCCAATAAAATCTTGAGTGCATTAAATTGGCGTTTGTTACAATAATCAATTTTGGTGCGAGGCTTAAAATTATAGAAATATCAACTAATGAGACGTGATTGCTAATAATAACAGATGGAATTTTAAATTTTTCATTGGTTTCATTATATTTTTTAATGTGCAAATTAAAGTTAATTGTGTTTACAAAGCGAGCAAACCACATTAATACAAGAGATCTAAAGCCTTGAATAGATTTATTGTTTAATAGAAAAATAAAAAGTGTTAAAACAGTCAATAATTGGCTAACCAAGCTAAACAGGAGCAAAGAAAATAGATACCTGATATATATCAAGAAGAGTTTGAATTTCAATTTTAAAGCTTATTTATTTAATGTTAAAATTAGCGAATAAAATTAAGTCATCTCACAAAATTATCGCTGCTACAAAACTAATAAAATTAATGATTTTGAAGTTATACACTTAATGGGATATGGGAGAGCTCTATTTTTTTTCTTATAAATGCTGCATTAATTACTTGAATTTAGGTTTTCAAGAAAAGGGGATTATACATTAAACCTAATATGGAGAATATCTCCATCATCAACAATGTAATTTTTGCCTTCAACATAAAACTTTCCAGCCTCCTTACAAGCATGTTCAGAGCCAAGTGCGATAAAATCATTATATTTCATTACTTCGGCACGTATAAAGCCTCTTTCCAAATCACTATGTATAACACCAGAAGCTTGTGGAGCAGTCATTCCTGCGGCAATAGTCCATGCTTTAATCTCTTTAGGTCCAACGGTGAAGAAAGTACGCAATTTTAATAAAGAATAAGCTGCTCGTATAAGCTTGTTCACGCCGGGTTCTTTCAATCCAACATCTTCCAAAAAAACAAGGCGGTCTTCTATGCTTTCCAATTCTGCGATATCTGCTTCCATAGCGCCAGCAATAATAATCACTTCAGCGTCATCTTCTTTCATTGATGCTTTAAAAGCATCTACATATTTGTTTCCTTTAACAGCAGAATTTTCATCCACATTACAAACATATAAGGTGGGCTTTAGCGTTAATAGGTAAATATCTTCAATAAATTTTTTATCATCTTCGTCAACTGGAGCTGTGCGAGCAGATTGAAAAGATTCTAAGTGATCTTTATAAACCTTCAACACTTCAACTCCCCTAACAGCCTCTTTGTCACCAGACCTCAATAGTTTTTCATACTTTTGTAGTTTCTTTTCAACAGATTCTAAGTCTTTTATTTGTAATTCAAGATCTAGAATTTCGCGGTCTCTAACTGGATTAATGGAACCTTCAATATGAGGAAGATTTACATCATCAAAACAACGAAGTACATGAATAATTGCATCGGTTTGTCTTATATCGGCAAGAAATTTGTTTCCCACTCCTTCTCCTTGACTTGCCCCTTTTGCCAAACCAGGAATATCAACTAATTCAACGGTAGTAGGAACCAACTTTTCCGTTTTCTGAAACTTCTCTAATACCTGTAAGCGTGCATCAGGCACATAAGCCATCCCTATGTTTGATTTGTTACTACTGAAAGCGAAATTTGTTGCTTGGGCTTTGGTATTGGAAATACAATTGAATATGGTAGTTTTACCTACATTCGTTAAACCTACGATACCACATTTTAATGACATAAGAATTCTTTTAAATGAGTTCGCAAACCTACTTAAAATTTAGAAATTTTTTATTATTTTTGTCATAAATAAAATTAACCAACTATGAATTACAATTTATTAAAAGGCAAAAGAGGTATTATTTTCGGGGCTTTAGATGAAAATTCTATCGCATGGAAAGTCGCAGAACGTGCTTTTGAAGAAGGGGCCATATTTACACTTACCAATACCCCTATTGCATTACGCAAAGGCGATATATACCAATTAGCAGAAAAATGCAATAGCACCGTAATTGCTGCCGATGTTACCGATCTTACTGATCTTGAAAATCTTTATCAGGAATCAATGAACATTTTAGGCGGAAAATTTGATTTTATGCTTCATTCTGTGGGCATGTCGCCTAATGTTCGCAAAGGACTTCCCTACGATGAACTAAATTACGAATACTTAAATAAAACTCTTGATATTTCTGCAATTTCTTTTCATAAAATATTACAAACTGCAAAAAAATTAGACGTTTTAAACGAATGGTCTTCTGTAATAGCACTTTCATATATAGCAGCTCAACGAACACTCGCATCTTATCACGATATGGCTGAAGCTAAAGCAATGCTCGAATCTATTGCTCGAAGTTTTGGTTATCATTACGGGATTGCTAAAAAAGTGAGAATTAATACTATTTCGCAATCTCCTACAAAAACCACTGCAGGTGCTGGTATTGAAGGCTTCAATTCATTTTACTCATATTCTGATTGTATGTCGCCACTGGGCAATGCAAGTGCTGCTGATTGTGCCAATTATTGCGTTGTTCTTTTTTCGGATATGACCCGAATGGTAACCATGCAAAATCTATATCACGACGGAGGGTTCTCATCTATGGGTATCAGCGAGAAATTGATGAGCAATTGTTTTACTTGTAAAGGCGATTGTAAATAAAAAAGCCAGATTATATTAAATAATCTGGCTTAATATGTTTATACTATAGAGAACTTATCCATTCACGATAATTGTACCGCAATCTTTATTTTGCAATTGACTAGCTTCAGTGATAATAGTTTCTTTGCCACCATTTTCAACAAATTGAATTGCTGCACGCACTTTTGGTGCCATACTGCCTTCTGCAAACTGACCTTCTGCTAAATATTTTTTTGCATCACTTACCGTTATTCTATCTAATTTCAATTCATTGGGTTTGTTAAAATTAACACATACTTTAGAAATATCAGTAAGAATATAAAATTCATCCGCTTTAATAAGAGTTGCAAGCAAAGCCGAAGCTAAATCTTTATCAATTACAGCATCTATTCCTTGAAGTTTATTTGGTTTAATATAAAAAACAGGAATACCACCACCGCCAACGGCAATAACAATTTGACCTTCACGAGCCAAACGTTCGATAGAGTTTTTATTTCCTATTGACATTGGTTTTGGAGAAGCTACTACTTTTCTCCAACCTCTTCCTTTTGAATCTTCTGCAAATACAGCACCAGTTTCTTTGGCTAATGCTTCCGATTCTTCTTTAGAATAATATGGACCTATAGGTTTAGTGGGTTTTTGGAAAGCTGGGTCGGCTTTATCTACCAATACTTCGGTAACAATGGTGATTACATCACGTTCCATTCCTCTTTCTTCCAAAATATTTCGCAATTGTTGTTCTATCATATATCCTATTAATCCTTGCGAATAAGCTCCGCAAATATCTAATGGCATTTCTGGAACACCATACATCTTAAAACCCGCTTGATTTTGAATTAAAATATTTCCAACTTGTGGACCATTGCCGTGGGTTATAACAATGTTGTAATCGTTCTTTATAAGTTCTACAAGATTTAAACAAGTGTTATAAACATTCTCTTCTTGTTCATCAATAGTGCCTTTTTGTCCGGCACGTATTAATGCATTGCCCCCAAAGGCAACAACAGCTAATTTTTTCATAAACCTCTACTTTATAATTTTTACAAAACTACTAAAATTTAATAAAACAATCATTGGCGTCCATTAAAAAATTGAAAAAATTAAAGGAACATGGTCTTATTAGATTTGTAAGCATGTTGCTCAATACGCCTGTCTGGTGGATAGGGGTTTATATTGTAAGTTAGTTTTCTCCTTATTCTCTGAAACCCAAATATTTCAAGTGTTTCTATTCCATTTATTTTTCGATCAGTGGTATTATACCATTTGTATTTTAGTTATCTTTACAAAAAAAACTGCCATTGCAGTTCTCGTGTTTCCAAACAAATGTTATGATGCGAAAAAGAATTCTTAGTTTCAAATATGCTTTCAAAGGAATCTGGATAGTTGCCACATCGGAAATCAATTTCCAGATACACCTTATTGCTGTGGTTGTTGCATTGTTGCTTGGTATATATCTTCAAATTGAAATTGGAGAATGGTTAGTTATTTTGTTATGCTTTGCAATCGTATTGGCAGCCGAGGCATTCAATAGTGCCATTGAAAAACTGGTAGATTTTGTATCTCCCAACATTCATCCACAGGCTGGCAAAATAAAAGATATTGCAGCAGGTGGAGTTCTCATTACTGCTATTATTGCTGCAATAATTGGAGCTATCATTTTTATTCCTAAAATATGGTTACAATTCAATTAAAATATTTTTATTTACTTTTTATTTGATGGAATATTTCAATAAATTCAGTACATTCGGGTGCATTAGAATTAAAAGCATGTATTGCTATTGGTTTATCTAACTTAAAAATTTCCTTCATCACAGTTTCTTTTTTGGTTTTGCTTAATGTAACCCAAGGATAATTGATAAATGCTACTTTGTATTTCTCTGATATTGTTTTTTCTTTATCAATCCAAGGTTTGTCATCTTTATTGTTGGGGTTGAGCAAACAAACCAGTGTTTTGATGCTCCCATTCAGAACATATCCAAAAAACTCTTCATCGGTAGGGTAAGGCATAAAGAAAACGTTGGAATCGAGGAGGCTAATGTTACCTCTTTCAAATTTCTTAATATCATACAAGGTACGCCTGTTTTCAGGCTGAAGTGAATTAATTGTCACCTCTTTGGAGAGAGAAGTAAGGACTTTTTTAAATACATTTACCCTATCTTTCCCCAAATAACAGTGTACATAATACTTTCCATTGCCTCGTTTAATAATTTCTTCTATTTTGTCCTCCAAATCATCATTTGCCGAAACCCAAGGTAACATAGGAATATGGATAAGTTCTATACCTACATCTTTTGCGGCTGTTGCTTCCTGGTTAATTAATATTGGTTCAAAAGGGACTACTGCCATACTTAATAAAGATATAACTGCCGTATAATTATCTTTTTTCAATTCCAATAATTTCTCTTTTTCGGGATAAGTACCAAAAACAAACTCAGTGCCTGAGATGTTTTCTTTGCTTTCTTTCATATTGCGATCTATCATCATTTTGGGGTTCATCCAAAACCATAATGAAATAGCAAATAGCAAAAGAAAACCAACGATTAAACTTATTGTGATTGGTTTCTTTTTTAAAGCTATTGTTTTAATAGCTATTAGTCGTGCAAATAAAAACGAAACGACAATCAAAACGCCTATTAATATAAATACCAGCATTTTTTCTTTCGATTCGCTCCAATCATGAGCCCTAGCATAATTAGCCAACCAACGAACTGGTCCCATCAGTATTAATGTTCCTAAAAAGAAACCTATACAAAGCCAATAATAGAGAAATAGAAAAATATTTTTGAATGACAATTTAAATTTCTTCATAGATTTTTTTTACTTATTTAACGTTATAGCCTCTAAATACTTTGTTTATATTATAAATGTTGAATGTATTCTAGAACTTGCGTTTTATATTGAGCATCAGAACCCGCAATGTGCGATAAAAACCATTTTCTAATAAAAACCAACATTTGATTTACCAATTGGGTGTTTTTATAATCAAAACTTTGTCTGAATTCATTTGTTTTATTAATAAACATTTTATGTTGCTGAATATGTTGGTCGGCTTCATTATATTTGGCTCTTTTTATGAGCAATTCTTCTGTTTGAAAATGACCAAGCACATAATCTTTTAATTGTTCAATGGCATAAAGTTTTTGAGCATCAGAAATGGAAGCAGGGTCATTTTTCAGCAATTCATCATATATTTTGAAAAACATTTTATGCTGCCTATCAATAATTGGAATGTCAAGCGAATAACTATTGTCCCACGATGATATTGCTGATTTTGTTGCGTTATTTTTAAAAGTAGGGGCTGTAAACCAACTTTGTAGAACATATTCTTCTTGGTCATTTTTTATATGTTCTAATATTAGTGCATTGATAGGGATTTTGAAGTGGTGAATGAGCTTATCCATAATAGCTTCGGTTTGTTCCTCAATAAATGCAGTTACCAATATTATAAAATGCTCCTCATCATTAACATTGGAATAGGAGGTTTGAAACTTTTCTTTAAATAACTGCTCAAATGGGCGATGATAAATATTTTCGCATAGCGAATTTATTGTTTGTAAAGAAAGTTTATCTAACCATAAGGTAATATCTAAATGTTTTTCAAGGAAATGCTCGCTATCCATTGACTTTATAAAAGCCATTAATTGCCCATTTTTATCAATGGCAAGAAAGTCAATGATGGTATTGTTTAGAACATTAATGCCTTTACCAATGATAAAAAAATCATATCCTTGAAAAGCCAAGGTGTCAATTAGTATCTTTTCAAAATTATTATTGTAGGAACCAGATTGAATAGTTATTTTATTTTTTGCTTTTGTCGAAGAATCCATTTTTATTGCTTTTTATCAAAATGTCTAATACAAAAATAAGCAATTGCTGAATTCAAGTCACAAATGCAACTTTTTGGTTAAGCAAATTTAGGTTAAAAAATTCATTAGGTGTTAAAAAATTTAATTTTTTTCTTGGACGATTATTTAAAATTTCTTGAACTCTTTGCACCTCATCGATAGAGATATTTTCAAATGAAGAACCTTTAGGGAAATATTGTCTTATTAAACCATTTGTATTTTCATTAGCACCCCGTTCCCACGAATGATATGGTCTTGCAAAATAGAAATCA
>MNXO01000086.1 GCA_001872995.1 Bacteroidetes bacterium CG2_30_32_10
CTTTTCAATTCACGACTTACAATCGACTTGTCTTTTCCTATTACTTTGGCAATTTCAATTTGTTTGTATCCTTGCTGTTTCATTACACATATTGTGTATCTTTGTTCTACGGTTAAATGTTTCATATTGCAACTTTTTTTTTGACGAGGAGAGGGCAAAATTAAACTTTATCCATCAGGGCGAAGGGAAAGATTTTTTCTTTCTCCTTTGTCTTGAAAAATATTAATAAATTGTTTTCCTCGTTAAAAGTTGCATTAATTACTTGAATTTAGGTTATTCATTTCTGGATCGATAATGTAATTAAAAGCAGTCAAAAAATCTACTTCTTTTAAGGTGGTTTTATAAAATACGGCATTCATTAAATCGGCATTGGAAAAGGTTGCCTTTGTTAAATCAGATTCTGAAAAATCAGCATTTTTCAAAGAGGAATTAATGAACGATGATTTCATTATTTTCTTTTTAATAAATGAACAATAATCCAAGATGCAACCATCGAATTTTACAAGAAATAAGAAGTCAATACAATCGCTGAAATTAACACCCAACAATTTGCAATCTTTAAATGAAGCATTATTCAATTGGCATTTAACAAGTTTTACCATTGCCAGGTTGCAGTTTGTGAATACACAATCAATAAATTTGCTTGCCACAAAAACACCATCAGAAAAATTGCAGTTAATAAATGAGCAATGTTCGAATTCCCTATTCTTTGTTTCCTTTTCAGAATAAACAATGTTTCTAAATGTTTTATTATCGTGAAAAAGTGTTTCCATATTTTGTTTTAATTTGTTTTTTTGCCTTTTTAGTTAAATAATGAAATGGAACTATAGGATATGAATATAGAGTATTCCTTTTTTTATTTGCAACAATTTGAATTTAATAGTTAACTGACCATTTATATTTGATAAATCATTGTCAGTAATGCAAATATATTTTATCTTGTTCTTGTCTTGTATAATAATAGCATCTTTTTTCAATTCTTTTGAGTTTGTTATGCGATCTGTTCGAACAAAATTCATTTCATATATTCCATTAATCTTATAAATAGGATGTTCTGGTTCAAGAAAAATACGGGAAGAGCAATTAATCTTGCCTATTTTACATTTAATAACCTGATTTAAGCTAAAATTATAATGCAAATACAGTTTTTTTGATAATAAATGCTTGCTTTTAAAGGGAGATTCAAGTAAATAATATTCATCGCCATCGGGGAAAACAGTTGTCTTATATATTTTAAAAGAATAAGTTTCACCTTCTTTAAGCATAACGAACAATTACAAATTAAAATAGACCTTTGCAGTAAGGTAAATAAAAAAGGCAGTAATAGAAAGAAATAATATAGCCCAAATAACAGCAGGGACATAAGTAATAATTTTTAGATTGCCTGCATCACCAGCATTTTTTGGAGTTTTTATAGAAATATATAATAATTGTATGCCCGAAATGAGTGATTCTATCAATAAAATAGATGAAAAGAAAATAGTGATAGCATAGCTGTATAAGGCTACTTCCATTCTATAAACCAAAAGCAATGCAACAACAAAGACCACTAACCATAATATGCCATAAATATTTCTTATCCAAAATACAAGTTCAACAAGGGCAATACCTGCAAAGATAAATAGTACCATATTTGTCTTTTCTATATGGATAAGATAAAAAAACACAAATACCAAAACAGCAGCAATGGGATAACCAGCAATAGCAATTAAAAATTGTTCAAATTTACCTTTTGATTTAGTAATTGTATTTCCTGATGTATCAGCAAAAAGGCTAATTGAAATAATTTCACCACTTGTAATCATAGCCATCAAAGCATGACCCAGCTCGTGAATCATCGTATAAAAAACTCTAAATACTTTACCAATGATAGGCATTCTCACCAACACCAATGCCAATGCAAATAGAAGGTATAATACGTGTGTTTTGTTTTGAAAGTCCAAAATAGAAAAATTGTAATTATCCGTTTAATAATGCAAAAATAAACTTCCTATCTGAAATACCAAAAAAGAAGCAAGCCAAGCAATAGCAGTAGTGTAAAATATTACAAATATTCCCCATTTCCAGCTTCCCGATTCTTTAGAAATAGCTGTTATAGTTCCCAAACAAGGAAAATATAACAAAATAAAAATCATAAAAGAAAATGCAACCAATGGATTAAAAATTTTTTTTCCAACATTTTCACCACTTTGGTATTTTTGAGATTGTAGTTTGTTAATTAAAGAAACATCTTTATCAGTTGATTCGTCTTTATTAACTTGATAAAGAACTCCCATTGTGCTTACAACAATTTCTTTTGCAGCTATACCCGAAATAATGCTAATTCCCATTTTCCAATCAAACCCCAATGGTTGAATAACAGGTTCAATAAACTTACCCATCGAACCTATATAGGAATTTTCTTGTATTTTGCTTTGGCTTATCAATGATATTGAGCTTAATTCAGCATCTTTTTTAAATTTTAATCTCTTTACCGCTAATGTATCGGTAGGCATTATAAAACTTAACTCTTTATTATATTTTACATTAATATTAGATTGATCTTGCTTTAATTGCTGAGTATATTTTGAAGTGGAAGGATAATAGCCCAACGCCCATATAATTATAGAAGCTAATAAAATAATTCCTCCAATTTTTCTTAAATACTGGGAGCCTTTGTTCCACATATGTATTGTTGTGGAGCGTAGTGTAGGAATTCTATATGGTGGAAGTTCCATAACAAAAGGTGTATCTGTTGCTTTAAATAATGTTTTCTTCAATAACAATGCAAACAGTATTGCAATTGATATTCCAATGAGGTATATAACAAAAAGAACAGTTCCAGGATTTGAAGGGAAAAATGCAGAAATAAATAATACATAAACGGGAAGTCTTGCACTACAAGACATAAATGGATTAATTAACATAGTTAGCAATCTATCATTGCGGTTTTCTATAGTTCTAGTTGCCATAATAGCAGGAACATTACATCCAAAACCCATTAAAAGTGGAATAAAAGATTTGCCGTGTAAGCCAATTTTGTGCATCAGTTTATCCATTATAAACACAGTTCTTGCCATATATCCACTATCTTCCATAAACGAAATAAATAAAAACAATATTAATATGTTTGGAAAATAGATGATTACCCCTCCTACTCCACTGATGATTCCATTTATGATTAAGTTTTTTAAAGGTCCTTCTGATAGGACACTTGATAAATATGACGAAATAATATCAACTCCACTTTCAATCCAATGCATAGGATAAGAACCCAAGGTAAATGTTGCTGCAAACATTAACCACATAAAAAGAATGAAAATAGGAAACCCAAATAGCTTATGGGTAAGAAATGTATCAATAATTTCACTTGTTTTTCTTTCTTCTTGATTGTTTTTTATATATGTTTCTTTGATAGCACCTGCGATAAAGCCATATTTCAATTCAGTTATTATTGTTTCACTATTATCGGTATAAAACTTTTCAATATAATTTGATTCACTTTGCGATAAAGCTAAAATATCTTTCGCATTATATGATTTCGCATTAATTGTGTTAAAAGCATCTTTATCGTTTTCTAACAACTTAATTGAAAGGAAACGTGATGAAACAATATCCGTTAATTCTGAGTTTTCAGGTATTTTAATTAGTTTCTGAATGCTTTTAATTGATTTTTCTACCGTTTCGCCATAGTTTATATGAACATGACGGAGCGTATCGTCTTTATCTTCATAAACTGTAATAGCTCTTTCGAACAAATCGTAAATACCAGTTCCTTTAGAAGCAATAGTTGGAATAATTGGTATTCCTAAGAGCTTTCCAAGGGCATTATAATTCAAATCTATTCCTTTTTTGCCAAGTTCATCAAACATATTTAGGGCAATAATTACCTTGATATCCATATCAATCAATTGGGTAGTAAGGTATAAGTTGCGTTCAAGATTGCTTGCATCAACTACATTGATAACAATGTCAGGAATATTATCAAAAATATAATTTCTTACATAGATTTCTTCAGGACTATAAGCAGAAATAGAATATGTACCTGGTAAATCAACAATGTTAAAAGTATAATTCTTTAGTTTAAATGTAGCTTCTTTCAAATTAACAGTAACTCCACTATAATTACCTACTCTTTCTTTTGAACCTGAAGCATAATTATAGAGTGTAGTTTTCCCTGAATTTGGATTACCAACAAGAGCAACATTAATAATTTTAGTTTTTAAAATTTCCTTTTGGTTGAAGTTATCTTCAAATATTGTTTGTTTGAAATTGTCTAATTTTTTATCAATATCTAAACTATCTTTGCTTATTTCAATAAGATTGGCTTCACTTCTTCTTAAAGAAATATTATAATTCATAAGATAATATTCAATAGGGTCTTGTAAAGGAGCTTTTTTAATAACAATTATTTCTTTACCAACAACAAATCCCATTTCAATAAGGCGTTTACGAAAAGCACCTCTCCCTCTAACCTTGACAATTATGCCTTTTTCTCCATCATTTAATTCTAGTAAAGTCATTTATTAGATAAAATTATAATTTAGATTTAATATAAATAAAGGCAAAATTAAAAGTTTTTAGCTATTAAATCAAAATAATTTTAGCGTTATTTAGAATTATTATAATTTTACAACACAAACTAAAACGTAATGAAGAAAAAAATATTAATAACAGGTGGAGCAGGATTTCTTGGTTCACACCTATGCGAGCGATTGCTAAATGAGGGTAATGAAGTAGTATGCCTTGATAATTATTTTACAGGACAAAAACAAAACATTTCCCATTTGCTTAGCAATCCATATTTTGAATTGATAAGACATGACGTTACAACTCCTTTTTTTATTGAAGTTGATGAAATATATAATCTTGCATGCCCTGCTTCACCGATTCACTATCAGTATAATCCCATTAAAACAATAAAAACATCAGTAATGGGAGCTATTAATATGCTTGGTTTAGCTAAAAGAATAAAAGCAAAAATATTACAATCTTCTACAAGTGAAGTATATGGAGACCCCGAAGTTCATCCACAAGTAGAATCCTATTGGGGACACGTCAATCCTATTGGTACAAGAGCTTGTTATGATGAAGGAAAACGTTGTGCTGAAACATTATTTATCAATTACTATAAACAAAACGAAGTTAGAATTAAGATAATGCGTATATTCAATACTTATGGACCACGAATGCACCCAAATGATGGGAGAGTTGTGTCAAATTTTATTGTACAAGCGCTGAAAAGCGAAGATATAACTATTTATGGTACGGGAAATCAAACGAGGAGCTTTTGTTATGTGAGTGATTTGATTGATGGAATGATTAAATTAATGAATACGGGCGATGATTTTATTGGACCAATTAATATTGGCAATCCAAATGAGTTTACTATAATGGAGCTTGCTAAAAAAGTAATAGAAATTACTGGTTCTAAATCAAAAATATCATATAATCCATTACCATCTGACGACCCAACGCAACGACAGCCAAATATTACTTTAGCTAAAGAAAAATTAAACTGGCAACCCAAAATAAACCTTGAAGAAGGGTTGATTAATACTATTGATTATTTTAAAACCGTTATATAACAAATCATTATAATATTTTTGCAAAATAAAACATATAAAATGGCTACAAACATATTAGTTACTGGAAGCAACGGTCAATTAGGAAGCGAAATAAGAGCTATTGCAAATCAATATAAAGAGTATAACTTTATTTTTACAGATATTCAGGAGCTTGACATCACTGATAAAAAGCAGATTGAAAAAATAATAAAAAGTAAAGATATTAACTGCGTAATAAATTGTGCAGCCTATACTGCTGTTGATAAAGCAGAGGATGATATACAAAAAGCACGTTTGCTCAATAAAATTGCTGTTTTAAATCTTGCAGAAGCAACAACACAATTTAATGCTTTATTGGTACATATTTCAACAGATTATGTTTTTGATG
This sequence comes from Bacteroidetes bacterium CG2_30_32_10, assembly GCA_001872995.1. Lineage (GTDB taxonomy): Bacteria > Bacteroidota > Bacteroidia > Bacteroidales > CG2-30-32-10 > CG2-30-32-10. The sequence goes on from MNXO01000086.1 coordinate 5,935, forward strand.
GCAAAAATTACAAGCCTTATACTGAAACCGATAATACAAACCCTAAATCTTTTTATGGAAAGAGCAAGTTGGAAGGCGAAATAGAAGTTATATTCAATGCTACAAAAGCAATAATTATTAGAACATCTTGGTTATACTCATCTTATGGTAATAATTTTGTGAAAACAATCATAAATAAAGGAAAAGAAAAGGGATTGCTGAATGTTGTAAATGACCAAGTTGGAACCCCTACGTATGCAAATGATTTAGCTCATGCTATTTTACAGATAATCCCAAAATTCAATTCAACCAATAAAACAGAAATATATAACTATTCTAATGAAGGTGTTATTAGCTGGTATGACTTTGCTAAAGCTATAATAGAATTAAAAAAAATAAAGTGTAACGTTATTCCAATAGATTCTAAGAGTTATCCAACACCCGCTGCTCGTCCTTTTTACAGTGTGCTTAATAAATCGAAAATAAAAACTGATTTCAACATACAAATTCCTTATTGGAAAGACAGTTTGGTTAAATGCTTATCGTTAATTAATGAATAGAATTGACAGAAATAAATTAAATACTATTATACTTAATGCAGCCATTGAAGTTCACAATATATTAGGACCTGGACTGCCAGTGTCGCTTTATAAAGCTTGTTTCTTAAAAGAGTTGAGTATTAAAGAATTCAATTTTCGTTTAGATGTTCCTTTTTCAATAACATACAAAGGAAGCGAGTTTCGTAATGCTTTAAAAATTGATATACTGGTAAATGATGAAGTGATTATTAAAATTATTGCCGAAGAACCTTCACAACAGCATGTTTATATAGGGTATCTTAATACTGCATTGAAGTTTACAGATAATAAAACTGCCATTCTTATTAACTTTTACTATGAAAAAATTATTGAAGGTTTTAAAAGGATAAATAAAAATTAATATTCTGAAATCGATTGATATTATTAATAAAAATGAATATGAAAAATTAAAATCTCAAAATTATGAAAGAAATAGATAAAACAACACTTCAAAAATCGCAAATATGGCTTGATGGCAATTATGACGAAGACACCAAAAAGCAAATAAAAAATCTTATTGCAAACCATCCTGAAGAATTAACCGAATCGTTTTATCAAGATTTAGAATTTGGAACTGGAGGTTTGAGAGGTATTATGGGCGTTGGAACTAATAGAATGAATAAATATACTGTTGGCATGGCAACGCAGGGTTTGGCAAACTATCTTATTAAGATGTTTCCAAACGAAAAAAAAATAAAAGTCGCTATTGCTTTTGATTCTAGAAATAATAGTCGCTATTTTGCTCAAATTACTGCAGATGTTTTTTCAGCAAATAATATCAAAGTTTATTTATTTGAAGACCTGAGACCAACCCCAGTATTGTCATTTACTATTAGACAATTGAGCTGTCAGTCTGGTATAGTAATTACTGCTTCTCACAATCCCAAAGAATACAATGGCTATAAAGTTTATTGGAACGATGGAGGACAATTAGTAAGTCCTCATGATGTAAACGTTATAAAGGAAGTACAGAAAATCACTGATATTTCTAATGTTAAATTCAAACCTTTAAAGGAAAATATTAGTATAATTGGAGAAGACATTGATAAAATCTATATAAGTAAAGTAAAAGCATTGTCGCTTTCACCGAAATCTATCAATAATCAAAAAAACATTAAAATTGTTTATACGGCATTGCACGGTTCTGGAGTAAATTTAGTGCCAAGGAGTTTGAAAGAATTTGGTTTTACGAATATCACCAGTGTTAAAGAACAAGATGTGAGTGATGGCAATTTTCCAACAATTAAATCGCCTAATCCTGAAGAATCTGCTGCTTTAACAATGGCAATAGAAAAAGCAAAATCAATTGATGCAGACCTTGTAATGGCTACTGACCCTGATGCTGATAGGGTTGGCATTGCTGTTAAAAACAATAACAATGAATTTATTTTACTGAATGGAAATCAAACTGCGACTTTATTGATTTATTACCTTATCGCTCAATGGAAAACCAATAATAAGCTTATTGGTAAAGAATACATTGTAAAAACAATTGTAACTACTGAGCTTTTAAAAGAAATTGCTTTAAAAAGCAAAGTAGAATGCTTTGATGTGCTAACTGGGTTTAAGTTTATTGCGGATATTATTAAGCAAAATGAAGGAAAAAAGACATTTATTGGCGGTGGTGAAGAAAGTTACGGTTATCTGATTGGCGATTTTGTGAGAGACAAAGATGCTGTTATTTCATGCAGTATGATTGCCGAAACTGCTGCTTGGGCTGCCGATAATGGCAAAACACTTTACAATTTATTGATTGATATTTATACAGAATTTGGTTTCTATAAAGAAAGCTTGCTATCAATTACTAAAAAAGGCAAAGAGGGTGCCGAAGAAATTCAAAAGATGATGAAAGAATACCGTAGCAATCCTCCTAAAATTATAAACAACTCAGAGATTATACTAATCAAAGACTACCAAACACAAAAAGAAAAAAATCCGATATCAGGTAAAGAAAAAAAGATCTTGTTACCTAAATCAAATGTATTACAGTTCTTTTTGAGCGATAATAGCAAAATTACTATTCGCCCCTCTGGAACAGAGCCAAAAATTAAATTTTATTTTGGTGTAAAATTAGCACTACAAAGTAAAGAGCTGTTTAATAATACAAATGAAATGTTAGACAAGAAAATAAATGATATTATTGCTTCAATGAACTTAAAATAATCAATAATT
>MNXO01000055.1 GCA_001872995.1 Bacteroidetes bacterium CG2_30_32_10
AAAGCCTATCGAAAAATTAAGTATTGATGGTTTAAAATTAAATTCATTAATTTTTCATTTAACAAATGATTGTAATTTAAAATGTAGTTATTGTTTTATTTTTGAAAAAGAAAATAAAGAAAAAAAAATGACTTTTAATACTGCTAAAAAAGCTATTGATTTCTTATTAAAAAAGAGTCCTGATGAGAAAACTTATAGTATAATGTTTTTTGGAGGTGAACCATTGTTGGAATATAAATTAATGAAAGATATTGTAAATTATTCCAAAAAAATTATGGATGAAAGGGGTAAGAAAATATATTTTACTATAACAACTAATGGTACTATTTTTAATAATGAGATTATAAGTTTTTTAAAAGAGAATAATTTTAACATATTAATAAGTTTAGACGGACCAGAAGACATTCATAATAAACATAGGATTTATAAAAACAATAAAGGAAGTTTTAGCAAAATAATTGAATTAGTTGAATTATTAAAAAATTCAGACATTAGTTTTAATATTCGGAATACCATTACTCCTGATAACGAAAATATTGTTTGCATCATGGATTTTTTTGAAAAATCAAAATTAAATTACGGATTTGGATTTGCAATGAATTCAAAGGAAGTAAATGAAAAAATAACTAGTTATAAAAATAATGATATTGAAAATTTCAAAACAAATTACAAGAAACTTATTGACTATTTTTATAATAAAATTATTAATAAAGAAGAAATATATAATTCAAATATCCCCAATTGTTTATTAAGAATAGATGCGCAGATTGGTAAAGAAGCTGCATGTACTTCAGGAAAAAGTACATTATCTATAACATCTGATGATTCTATATATTCTTGTCAATGCATAATTAATCATAATGATGCTAAAATAGGTAATTTATTTGATGGTATTGATACAAATAAGCATAGTGTTTTTCAAGCTCAAGGTGTAAAAAACATTATTGAATGTCAGAATTGTTGGTGTAGATATTTATGTTCTGGTGGTTGCTACTATGAACATTATATAGAAAACAATACAACCAATATACCTGCTGCTTTTAAATGTGAAATAACTAAAATACAGTGGGAATATTTAATAAAATTGTATCATAGCGTAAAAAATGTATTACCAGAATATTTTGATACAGCAAAAGAAATTACTAAATATGAAAAAATCCCATTTATTGCTTAAATACATTGAATTATGAAATTATACACTTTACTCTGTTTATTATTAATTTCCTTATTTTCATTTGGTGAGAATGTAATAATAAAGCATTATAATTTTAATATTACTTATAATCAAGTTCTTAATAGATTGGAATTAATTTCTAAGTTTAAACTTGTAAAAACTGATACATCCGATAATATTAAGTTGCTTTTTAATTCTAATATAATAATAAATGAATTTAAAGAAATTAAGCAAAAAGGAGGGGAAAAGAATGTTAAATACAACCAGTTACTAAACGATACTTTACAAATTATACTAAATAATAAAAACCAAACATCATATACTTTTGAGATTAAATATACACTTCCTAAGGATTCTTTTTCATTCGCAGTGGCAAAAACAATTTTTCTCACTACTGCAAGTAGATGGTATCCTTTTCTTTATACATCTATTGCTTCTTTTGATATTGTAATAAATATTCCTGAAAACAATTTTATTCTGGCAACTGGTAATTGTTTGGAAACCAAAAAAAGTAATGGATTTATTAAGCAAAAATGGCACTCAAATTATTGTTCAAAAATTGGGATTGTAATTGATGAAAAAAAGAATTATATAATTGATAGTATTATAAAAGGGAATAAAAAGTTTTTTTTCTACAACCCAATAGAAGATACTACAAATCATAGTAAATTGAATAACAATATTGTTGCTGCTTATGATTTTTGTGAAAAATTGTTTGGAAGCAATGGTATCAATACTGTTAATTTATTTGAAATTCTTGACAATACTGTTAATTTATGTCAATCTCAACAAAATGGATTAATATTCTATAGTCAATATTATCGTGATATGTACTATAAATATAATGTTGAATTTTTATCACATGAAATTGTTCATGAATGGTGGGGCAACTCTTTAATAGTAAAAAATGATTCGAAAAACAGTTTGTTTATTGAGGAATCTTTTACTGAGTATATTAAAATGTTGTTTGTAAAGTCTTATGAGGTTGATTCAATATATCAAAGAGAAGTATCAATGCATTACAACAATTTTAAAAACTTTATAACAGTCACAAACAGCAAGTCTATTTCAGAAATAACTAACCTCGCATCACAAGAAAATAGTGTATTAATTTATAGTAAAGGACCACTTATTTTTGATTGTATTAGCAAAAAGATAAGTTATGAACAATGGTTATCAAACATAAAAAAATGTTATCAAGAAAATAAAAATAAAAATAGTGATTTCGAACTCTTTATAAAATATCTTACAAATAAAGGAGATTCTAAACTAAATGAATATATTATTGAAGAATTGAACTCAAAAAACTTAGATAATTTGTGTACTCCCTAAGAAATTATCCCTCAAAAAAGTAACATTTGCAATGCTGCTTATACCTTTTTTGATTCTCCCCAATAAACATTATTATCTTTGCATTAAACTAAAAGTTTATACAAAAAAAATGCAAAGATTGCCAATTCCGTTATATGTGTTTGAGCAATTCAGAAATTGAATATAAAGATTCAAAATATTATAAAGCAGATACTTGTAATTATGATCCATATATTGATAAATTTAATTAAAAAAAAATGAAAACCAGCTTATTAACACTTATCTTTCTTTGCTTGTGCTTATTTTGCAATGCTCAGGAAAAAACACAATATGAACAATTTAAAAACATAGAAAATAAGGCAGATAGTTTAAAAAAAATGCTCCAATTTGAGCAATCAATTGATGCTCGCATGCAAATAGTTGCATCAGATAGCACCTATTTTACCAATCTATATGAAATATCAGCTCTTTATTCATTAAGTAAGAAACCCGATTTGGCATTTTATTATTTAACTAAAGCAACAACGCTTGATTCGTCTATTACATATTTGATTAATCCTGATTATATTTTTATATATCAAGATAGCAGATGGTCAATTATTAGGGATTTACAAGTTGCTAAATATGAAACCACAAATGATAAATTAAAAAATCTTCCCCTTGCAAAAATGCTTTGGGAAATGGAAATGAAAGACCAATCCTATTATCTAGATTTTTTCTTTCTTTGGGATATAAAACAAGACCAAGAGGGAGCAATGAAAATTTGGCAAATAAAAGACTCTATCAATAAAGACAATTTACGGCTTCTCGATTCTATTATAATAGTAAGTGGTTGGCCCAAAATATCTGATGTTGGCAAAGAAGGTTCAAGTGCAGCATTTCTAATTGACTATGTAAGCCATAAGAAATTCCTAATACTTGATGAGGCAAAAAAATCCAACTCAGCCCAATGCGTGGTTCAATACTAAAACGATTGTTTAAGGTAAAAATTTGAGAATGAACCCCTATATTTAAAGCTAAGTCATTAGTAAAATTATATTTTGATTGAGAGTATGCTTGTAAAAGATAACTGCTGCCATGATCGTCGACATAAGTTAATAATGAAGTCTGATTACTGTCTGCCTTCTGAATATTAAGGTTATATTGTAAACGGTTTAAAATAATACCTGTTTTATTGGAGTGTTTTGAATTAAACTTATGATTAATAAAACTAGTAAATGTATATTTCCAAATGTAGTTGTCAATTTTGTTGGTAGGAACAATCATATTGTTCTCATTATAACTTTTTTGATTTAAAGAAAGTCCATAACCTGTGGGAGAAAATGTGCTGCTAATATAGGTATTGCTCCCAATAATTATTTTGTGATTAATTCCTATTGCATACATAAAAAGATTGGTGCTGTATTTTTGTTTGTCAATATCAGATTTCCAAGAAGAAGAATCTTTTACAGCATCCCTTCCTTGGTAATCTAATGCACTTATACCCCAAAATGAAAATACTCCTGATTTCTTTGTGGGTAAGTTTATTTTAAAAGATAAGTCTTGATATTTTAATTTACCCATTTCTGGTGGTAATATTGGGGCTAATAATGCAAATGTAGAATACCTGTAGTTAAACAAATAGGAAGATTTTTTGTTTTTATTTAAGGGACCTTCTGATGATAAATCAATTCCGACTAATCCAGCTTGAAATGTATTTTCTCTTTTTTCATTGTTTCCTGTCCGTAGCTTAATATCAAACACACCAGACAATGCATTACCATATTCTGAGGGGAAAGCTCCTGTGAAAAAATCGGAATTAGCAAGCATTTGGCTACTTAGTGCAGTAATAGCCCCAGCTCCAAATGAAGTAATATTTGCAAAGTGGCTTGGATTACTAATTTCAACTCCTTCCATTTGCCACAATAAACCTTTGGGTGAATTGCCTCTAATAACAATTCCGTTGTTGCCAAGGTTGCTGGATACACCAGCAAAAGAAGATGCTAAACGAGCAGGGTCGTCAAATCCACCAGCGTACCTACTTGATTCTTCAACATTAAGTTGTCGTGCACTCACAGTTGTCATAGAATTTAAGGGGTCTTCTTTATTTACTCTGATTACCACTTCTTTCATATTTACCAAACTCTCTTTTATTTCAGCAGTTAAAAAAACTTCTTTACCTGAACCTACCAATACTTCATTTATTATCATTGGTTCATAACCTATAAAGTTTACTTTAATGTTGTAGCGACCCACGGAAACATTCTTAATAACAAACTCTCCGTTTGCATCTGTTGAGGCTCCAATAAGTGGATTTGTGCCAATAATTGCAATTGTTGCACCAGGTAATGGTATTTGCGTCACTTTATCAATAACTTTACCTTTAATTGTCTGTGTTATATTTTGTCCACTGACTATATTGAATAGTAAACAAAATAAAATTGAGGGAATAATTACTTTTACTTTCATGGGTTTGTTTTTTGATTTTTTACTTTTAGTTAACAAATAACGCCCTATAAATAGTTATCTTGCTTTATATGCTATTTTTTATGGGCATTTTATAGCTTTTAATTTTTGCAAAATTCCGCTTAGTTATCTATTTTTGCAATACTGATAAATCAGTATTTTTATGAAAAGAACAATTGAAGAACTTCAATTTGAACATTACAAGCTTCTCAAATCACAAAAGTTTGTTGAAAAGGACTTAGATTACAGCATCTTGCAGCAACATATCCCTTACCTTGAAAAGATTAGCGAATTAAGTAATTGTGTAGTAATGATATTCGACCTTTTTAAATGTGAGCATGTTTTTGTATCAAAAAACATTTCAATGGTGCTTGAACTTGATATGAAAAAATCGCTGGGAGAACCAAGCTATATTAACGAACGAATACATCCTGATGATTTTTATGAGTTGCATGAAGCAGGACTTTATTTTTTACATTTTGGGTTCTCTTTACCAGTAGAAAAAAGAAAGGATGGGAAATTAGTGAACGAATACAGGATACTTAATGAAAAAAACGAATATTTAAGGGTAATTGAACAGCAAATTTGTTTAGAGAACGATATTCATGGTAATACTTGGTTAGCATTGGGCATCATTGACATTTCTCCAGATCAATCTATTGAGGCTCCTTTCCAAAGTCGTTTAATAAATGTTAAAAGTGGCGATTTCTTTGTTTTTCCTCCTTATAATAAAGAAGCTATGCTTACCGCACGTGAAAAAGAAATATTGCAATTAATAGCTAAAGGACTTATAAGCAAACAAATTGCAGATAAATTGTTTATAAGTGTTAATACAGTTAATACGCATCGTCAGAGAATTCTAGAAAAATTAAATGCTGATAATTCTTTTAAAGCTATTAAATATGCATCTAAGCTAGGAATTATTTAAAAGTTTGATTTCTAATACGTTTTTATTTACTTAAAACTACAAGTACTATTTTCCTAGAATTTCAAATTGCCTAATTAGAGTCTCTCCGTATTGGTCAACCAATGTTAATGTGTGTATTCCTTTGGTAGGACTTAGTTCCATTTGATGAAATTCGATGGTGCTTCCTAAATATTCTCCATCTAAATGCCAGTAAATGGTTGTTTGCGTACGGCGATGAGCAACTTGAAATACAGTTTTCCCCATACTTCCATCAATTTGAATAGGAACGTAAATCTTAGCAAAACTTTTAGGATAGATTAATTCCATAGATTTAAGCGTTGAATTACCCGAAATACAATCAGAACGATAAGGAGGTAATACTTTGTAACCAGGTTTTTTCGATTTATAATACCACTCTTGCGCTGGGGGCAAAACAAACCAAGGAACATGAATCATATCAGAAATGTTCTCACAATCGCTGGTAACTCTCCAGTTGCCTGTTTTATCAAGATGAACTATTTGATGATAAGGACAAGCAATGGTTTTGAGTCCACTATTTTGTACCCACATTGTATCAACTAAATCGCAAATGTCAGAAGCACGGTAACCGCTTTGTCTGCATATTGGCACTTGAGTCATATCATCATAAGGTTGAGGAAACCATGAAACATTTTTAAGTAATTTAAAAACATCAAACATAATTGGAGCAGCAGTGGTAGTTCCTGTTAGACCCGGTCTACCTTCACCATCTGCATTTCCCACCCAAACTGCCACCACATTTTCTGCAGTGCAACCTATTGCCCATCCATCGCGATAACCATAGCTAGTTCCTGTTTTCCATGCTATTTTTTGGGAAGAAGAAAACTCTCTCCATTCCACTTCTTCTTCGGGTCGAGAAACTTCAACCATCGCTTCAAAAGTTAGCCAGATGGATGCTGCATTCAAATAAGAAGACTCATCAAATGCATTTGATATAGGATTAATAGTATTGGTTTTTATTGTTTTTTCCAATATATAATTAGGGGCATGAAAGTCAGATTTTAAATATTTATCATTAAAAGGCGAATAATGGTTTAGAGTTCGAGCCATACTTGCGTACATTCCCGCCAAATCCCACAACGAACCTTCGGCACCTCCCAAAATTATGGATAATCCATAATGGTCTGCTGGTTTATTCAAGGTGGTCATACCCAACTTTTTTAAAACATAATTAAAACGTTCTATTCCAAATTTCTGAAGCATACGTACCGCAGGAATATTTAAAGAACGCGACAATGCTCTTTTAGCAGGCACCGCTCCATCATATTTTTGATAATAATTTTGTGGGGTATATCCTGCAATTTGTGTTGGTATATCTGGTATTATAGTGTTTGGTAGAATTTCTCCATAAGATAGCATTGCTGCATAAAGAAAAGGTTTTAGAATACTGCCGGTACTTCTTCGCGAATTAACCACATCCACATCACTATTAAATTCAGGGTGGCCCTTGTTTTCGGTATTCCCGATATACGACAATACATTTCCACTCTTTACATCGAGCACCAGCACTGCAATATTGTTAATATCGTTGGTTTTTAAAATAGTATGATGATATTCTACTATTCGAGTAATTTGTTCTTGTAGAAATGCATTCACCGTTGTTTTTAATATCTTACCTTTATATCCTTCTTTTGAAACCCTGTCTAACAAATGGGGTGCTAATTGAGGAAGTGCAATTGGTTTGCCAGGCAATGGTTCCTGTTTCGATAAGCTACAAGTGAGGGAATCGATGATGCCTACTTTATTTAATTTATCTAAGAGTTTATTTCTCTTTTTAAGTAGGTTGTCATGATTTTTCCCAGGATATATTAAGGATGGACTATTGGGTAATACTGCCAAGGTAGCCGATTCTGCCCAGGATAATTGTTCGGCGGACCTACCAAAATATCGCCAAGAGGCGGCATCAATTCCTACCACATTGCTTCCAAAAGGAGCGTTAGAAGCATATAAAGCCAATATTTTTTTTTTAGAATATGTTAACTCCAAGCGAGTGGCAAGAAATACTTCGATGATTTTTTCGAAGAACGTTCTATGTTTATTTTTTCGCGAAAGCCGAATGACCTGCATACTAATAGTGCTACCACCACTGACTACCTTTTTAGACTTTATGTTTTGATATAAAGCACGGACAAAAGAAACAGGGTCGAAACCTAAGTGATAATAAAAACGACTATCTTCAAACTGGATAAGCGACTTGGCATACTTTTCGGGGACTTTGTTGTTGTTTGGAAATCGCCATTGACCATCGTTGGCTATTTTAGCACCCAACAACTTGCCATTTTCATCTTCAATTACAGTAGAAGTAGGTGTTTTAAATAATGGACGAGGTAGCGAAAACCAAAAAAACAATAAGAAAAGCACTCCTATGCTAATTAGTATCGCATTAACACGATTGCGTTTATAAATACCAAAAGTGGATAGATTAATACGAAAGCCTTTCATCAGTTTATTTTGTGCAGCAAAAATACAGTAAAAAGAAATTAAAAAGCACTAAAGTTTATAATGCTTGAAGTTTTTAATATTCAACTTTAGGCTTAATAAAGCTTTAAAAATTGCGTAGAATTAACGTAAACATAACATTACTTTAACCTCCAGTTAATA
>MNXO01000009.1 GCA_001872995.1 Bacteroidetes bacterium CG2_30_32_10
AATGGCATCTGCTGCAGTAGCTGGCAAGCCAGAAATTATATCTGCCATATTCATTAAAGCAACATAAGTTTTACTGTCGTTTTTTTCATAAACTGAAATACGACAAGGCATCATCACAGATACAATTCTTTCATCGCTTTTTTCGAGCATCTTGCCCGAATATTCGGGTTTGCAAATTTCGATTACTTGCACAGGTCTTACTTTTTTACCTGCTTTAGCAAGCGATTGTTCAAGGTTATGTACCGCAGGATTTTGCCATTCTTTTTTAATCGCAGCTTCTATTATTTTTTTAACCGTGGTTGGCACATCAAAAGGGCTTACTTGTTCAATAATTAACTGATTTGCTTTCATAATTCACATAATTTTAAAAGGTTAATCTAACTTCTTCGCAATAGCAATTGCAGCAATGGTTCCATCGGCAACTGCCGTGGTAATTTGTCTGTATTTTTTACTGATAACATCGCCAACAGCATATATTTCTGACATACTGGTATGCATATCCTCATCAGTTTTAATATAACCCCATTTATCTAATTGAAGTTTATCTTTGAACATGCTGATATTAGGTTTCATCCCAATAAAAACAAATACTCCATCGCTCACTAACTTTGTTCTTTCTTTGGTTTTTAAATTTTCTACTTCGGTAATAATTTTTTCACCTTCGCGAACAAATGACCTAGGCTCATGTTCAAAAAGTGTTGATATTTTAGAATTTGCAAATAGCTTTTCTTGGGCTTGTTTGTTTGCAGTAAAGGCATCGAATTGATGAACCATAGTAATTTTACTGGCAAACTTGCTAATGAAATCAGCTTCTTCTACGGCTGAATTTCCTCCTCCAATAATCACTACTTCTTTGTCTCCATAATATTTAGCATCGCAAGTGGCACAATAGGAAATCCCTTTCCCTTTCAGTTCTTTTTCTCCGGGCACCCCCATCAAATTAGGTGAAGTACCAGTTGCTATTATAATTCTTTTTGCTTTAATGGTTTCAAATTCATCAATTATAACTTCCTTTTTATCTAAGTCAACTTTGGTAACATCTACAGCCACTTTGTAAACTGAACCACACAATTTTGTTTGCTCCGACATATTATGCGAAAGCATATAGCCAGGCTGAGGATTTATAAAGCCAGGATAATTAGAAACTTCATGGGTCGTAGAAACCTGCCCTCCAGGCAACGCAATATCAATGAGCACCGTATTTATTTTTGATTGACAAAGATATAAACCTGCGGTTAATCCTCCAGGACCAGCACCAAGAATGAGTACATCAAACTCTGAAACTGTAGGTTTTATATGTGATTTTATTTCTTTTGCTCTTTCAGTTGTTAGCATATTGTCAAGTATATAAATGATATCACTTCGTTTAATGCCACCACTCAAAGTATTGCTTAATTGATTTCCGTTATCAAAAAATAACAAAGTAGGTGAAGATTTAACGCCTAACTTTTCAGCTAATTCTTTATTTTGCTGACGAAACATTTTAACAAATTTAATATCTTTACCATAAAGATTTGCCAATCCTTCAAATTTTGGAGCTAATGCTTCACAAGGAGGGCATTCGGAAGAATAAAAATCGAGTACCACTTTTCCACTTTGAATAACTTCTTTATCGAATTCTGCTGATGTTATTTCTTTCATTTTTTTAATTATTATATGTCAATGATAGTTTCAATTAATAGATTATCTATATTTTATTTTTCAATGTAAGCACTAAAACCTAATTCTAATAGTTCTTTCACAGGGCGACAATCGGTAGAACAAACATTGCCAGTTCTGTTTTTAGCTACCGAACCACAACCACCACCGCATGCTAGTTGCATATTACAGCTATTACATTCAGTAATGGTGGTAACATCTCGATTTTCCCAAGCATTTATCATTTCTTCCTTTCGAGAAATTTTAGGGTAGAATGTTCCCAGTGCTTCATCATCTTTGCCAACAGTGGCTGTGCAGGAATATATTTGTCCTGTGTAATCGAAAGCCCATTCGGTTTTACAAGCTGGGCATGCGTCGAACAAAGGGTCTGGTAAATCTTCGTTTTCTGAAAGGAATTTTGAAATAGAATAAGCTGGTTTGTGAAATTCTAATATATGTGGATAGTGCTTCATTAGATTGTAAATGGTTTCGTATAACGAAATCCGACTAAAAAGCTTTTCGGAAGTAGCCTGGCAATGATGTAATTCATAATTTCGTCCTAACTGGGTTTTGAAAAAAATGCTTTTGGTCCATCCTTTATCAATAGCAAATTGAGCCAATTCGGGCAATCCATTAATGTTTTCTTTATCCACTACCATTCGCAAATTAACAGGCAGTTTTTGCTGAATGCAAGCATCTATACCTTTTACAATCTTATCAAAAGTAGCCCCTCCACCTTTAAGGAAACGACGTTTATCATGTACACTTCCTTTGCCATCAAGGGTAACTTGTATTTCACGAATACGAGCATTTTTAAAAATATCAATGTAGTCTTCCAAAGCGTAACCATTGGTTACAAAGCATACCTCTAAACTGGAGGTATTTGCTTGCTCAAGTATGTATGTAATTATTGCTTTTTGTTTTGGAGAATTAAGCAATGGTTCACCTCCAAAGATGGTAAGATATTTTTTGCGTCCAGCAAATTCGGTGTTTATATACTTGAAAAAAGCATCTACAATTTCGTGGGTTAGTTCTTTGTTGGCATTCGCATATTCGTCTTGATAGCAATAGGTACAAGCAAAATTGCAAAGATAATTTGTTACAAAGAAAAGTTGAATTTCGTCTTTATCGCGAGCATCAATAAAATCAAGGTATTTGCTGCGATATAGTTTGTCTTCCTCATTTTTATCAACAATATAAGCCTTTTCTTTTAAATTATTGAGGAAATTGAGTGATATCTCCTTCCCATCAACATATTCCTGTATCATTTGACCTTCTTGTGGATTAAGAATATCTGCATTTCCATTCAAAAGGTTAACTAAAAAGTAATTTTCAGAACCCGAGATTCTGGAAAATATATTATGTTTAGAAAAAATCATATATTTATTGCGATTTTATAGTCTATATTATTGATGGAGCGTTTAATTTTAAAAAAAATTAAGGAAAATAGCCTATGAAATAATTAAAGGCTATTTTCCTTTTAAGCACAATTTTTTAATCGTGACAACCAACAATGGTCTTTGATGTTTTAGCACAACATTGTGCTACTTTTTTTTGGTTTGTTTTGTCATTCTTTTTCTTTACAAGGGTTTTCATGTTTTTAAATTAATTTAATTAGTAAAATGATTTAATGATATTTAAATATTTAATTTGTTTAATGTTTACAACCACATCCAGAAGCTTTTTTGCCAGCAATAGTGAAACTTACTACTTCGGCGCTACCTTTTGCATAAGGAGCAGATTCCTCTAATATTTCTACTGAAGTGAACCCAGCTTTTGCAAGATGATTCATATATTCAGAACGAGTAACTGCACCAGCCCAACATTCGGCAACAGCCATGGGATTATTTCTATATTCATCGGCAATAGTAGAAGTAGCATAAATATCGCTAATAACAAATCTGCCGCCTTTTTTAAGAATGCGGTATATTTCGTTCCAAACAGCTTGTTTGTCGGAGGCATGATTAAGCGTGCAATTCGAAATAACAAGATCGGCAATGTTGTCTGACAATTCTATCTTTTCAAGTTCGCTTCGCACAAAATTAACATTGCTCACTTTAAATTTTTTTGCATTTTGGCGAGCTTTTTCCAGCATACCATCAGAAATATCTATACCAAAAACATAACCAGTTTCACCCACAGATTCTGCCATACGCAATACATCTGTCCCTCGACCACTTCCAAGATCTACACATACTTCACCACTTAATGGTTCTGCATAATTGATAGCCCCACCGCAAGAAAGACAGCATTCTGATTTTGCCAGTTCGCTATACCTATTATTGATTTCTTTTATTTCCATTATTTTTTATTTCAAAGATAATATTAATTGTAGTAAATTGTATTAGGTAAATATACACTAAACTTAGCAAATACTATTTGTTTCAATGTTTTATTCTTTGTTTTTTTTTGTTGTTTTAAATCCTAAGGGGATATAAAGAGGACAACTTCCTGCTATGCTAGTTAGGATGAATATCCCTGATAAAATAAGCAGCACAATTGCTAATGTTCCTGATATTACATTAGTGAAATACAAAATTACAACTACAACGGCAACTAGAATTCTAATCACTCTGTCAATTAATCCCATGTTTTTTTTCATTATTTATGATTTTTAATTAATTACTATTTTGATTTATTTGATTTACTAAAAATTCTTTATTTTTTATTCCTACGTATCGCTGAATTTCTTTGCCATTTTTAAAAAGAATCAGTGTTGGAATACTTCTTACGCCATACTTCGATGGAGTAGATTGAAATTCTTCTATGTTTATTTTACCTATAGTTACCGAAGTTTTTCCATTTAGCTCTTCAGCAACTTGATTTAATATTGGAGCCATCATTTTGCAAGGCATGCACCATGATGCCCAAAAATCAACCAAAGTAACACCTGTTTTTATTTGGTTTTGAAAGTTTTGGTCTGTTAATATTTTTAAATTTTTACTATCTTCTGTTACAGGCATATTCTTTATTTTACGATAGGTATAATAAAGATAAATGCCAAAAAATGCAAGTATTGAAAATGAAATTATAATGATGTTCATATTTATTTTAATTTTTTTTTCGCTGCAAAGGTACAGTCAAATTTTATTACAACAATAAGATTTTGCCATTAAAACATCAACTTATTTATTGAAATAAATCAATTGTTTCTAAGATTTAGCTTAAATTTGTCAAACTTATTTTTAATGATGATTGTCATAGATTTTCAAATTACTACCAATGAAAACAATACTCGAGACTGACAAAGATTTTATTTGCGATATTAAAGCACCTTGTTTTAAAATGCTTTCGAATGATGAAATTGAATTAATTAGAAAAAGCAAAACGCAGGTGCTTTTCCGAAAAGGAGATTCCCTCACCAAACAAGGGGCTTTTGCATCTTACATTTTATTTATTATAAATGGTTTGGCAAAACAATACATAGAAAGCAATAACAATAGAAATTTTAACTTAAGAATTATTAAACAAGGCGAATTTGTTGGTTTGGCTTCGGTGTTTACTAATAATATTTATAATTATTCATCCATTTGTTTAACCGATTGTCAAGCATTTTTAGTTGAAAAAGAAGCAATAGTAGAAGTTATAAAACAAAACGGTTTATTTGGATTTAATATTATTAAACGTTATTGCGAACAAAACTCAAATCTATATAATTCCTTGAGTAATGTTTTATTTAAACAAATGAACGGGCATATTGCCGATGCTTTGCTTTATATTGATGAATTGAAAATGGAATATTCAGATATTTTTCAATTGCTTTCGCGTAAAGATATTGCCGATTTTGCTGGAATTTCTATAGAAGGTGCGGTGAGACTTATGAAAGGTCTTGAAAAAGAAAATATTATTACACTTAAAGATAAAGATATCATCATTAATGACAAAACCAAACTAGAAAAAATAAGTAAAAGCGGTTAAATCTTTATATATTTGTAAAAAAAAAACAAATACTTTGTTTATTTAATGTTCAAAACACTGAAAAATATATCTTCTTTACTGCTATTGTTGGTATTTCTTTTTCCTACAATAGTTATTAGCGAACACCATCATGAGCATTTTGTTTGTAAAGCAAAAAATGAAAAACATTTTCACCAATTGCACGAGAAATGTGCTATTTGTAGCTTTGAATTTTCAATTTATACATTAGTTAAAGAAGAAATTGTTTTACAAAAAGATAAACCTTTAGTTTATTACTATAGTAATTATAACTCTCCATATTTTTATAACCATTCAGCCTATTCATTTTTATTACGCGCTCCTCCCATTTATACAAGTGAAGTATAAAACATCCTTTTAGAGGTTAGCCTTAGTAATTCATAAAATTCCTAAAATGGAAATCATAAGTGTATTGGTTTGAGCATTTTTTATTGTGTTCAAGCCTCTGAAACGCTTTTTGAATTAGTAAGGCAAAATAATTATTTATTTGTAGAACATTAAAATCGTAATAAAATGAAAAAAATATTCATTCTATGCGTAATGGTATTAACGTATTATACCATCAACGCACAAAATAAAATAAGAGGAAAAATAACCGACCAAAATAATGTACCATTGCCAGGTGCAACCATTTACATTCCTGATATGAATAAAGGTATCACATCAAATAGCAGTGGAAATTATGAATTATCTAACCTGCCCAATGGTAAAATAAAAATTCAGTATTCATTTGTTGGTTACACCAATCGTATTGAAACTGTTGTATTAAAAGGAAATGCTTTAGAATTAAATATTATATTAAAACAAACCCCAATAGAAGCCGAAGAAATTGTTGTTTCGGGAGGTTATAATTCTACCCAGCACGATAATGCCGTAAAAATTGATGTACTTAAACTAAATGCGATGACTACCAAATGTACGCCAAATTTTGCAGAAGTGCTTACACAAGTACCAGGTGTTGATATGATTTCGAAAGGCAGCGGCGTATCGAAACCGGTAATTCGTGGACTTTCGATGAACGACATTATGGTATTAAACAATGGTGTTCGATTCGAGAATTATCAATTTTCTGACCACCACCCATTGGGTATTGATGAATTTGGAATTGAAGATGTTGAAATAATTAAAGGACCTGCTTCCTTATTATATGGTTCAGATGCAATTGGTGGAGTAATTAATTTTATTAAAGAAAAGCCAGCTCCAGTAGGTAGTGTTGTCGGCGATTACAATTTACAATTATTTTCTAATTCGTTAGGCATAACAAATAATTTAGGCATAAAAGGAGCTTCTAAAAACTTTTATGGTGGTATTCGCTTTGGCAATAAAAATCATGCTGATTATTTGCAAGGTGGTGGTGTGTTTGTTCCAAATACACGATTTTTCGGAAATTCTTTAAAAGTAAACACCGGTTTTAATAACCAAAAAATGGCTTTGAATTTATTCTACGATTATAGCAATTATAAAGTAGGTATTGCCGAAGAAGACGCACTCGATTTTATAAATGCACAAGGTCGTGGCAGAAAGCAAGAAGTTTTTTATATGTTACTAGACAATCATTTGTTATCAACACGCAATAAATTCTTTCTCAATAAATACAAATTAGAAGTTAACTCAGCCTATCAGCAATCGGGTTTAATTCATTCGGAAGGCATAAATGAAATTTCTATTGATATGACCCTACAAACCTTCACTTACGAAACTCGTTTGTATTTACCATCAACTTCAAAATCTGAATATATTGTTGGATTTCAGGGAATAAATCAAATAAATACCAATAACAATCATCGAGAAGTTATTCTATTGCCTAATGCAAATATTAACAACTATTCGGGCTTCGGTTTGCTACAATATACTTTCTTTGAAAAATTAAAAGTTCAAACGGGAATTAGATATGATTATAAACAAATACTATCAGAATCGGTTAATTTGCCAACAGAAGCAACGTATCGCCCTGCACTTAATAAAAACTACAATAGTTTTAGCGGTTCTATGGGAGCAACTTACAATTTGTCTGAAAAACTATTGTTTCGTTTCAATTTTGCTTCTGCTTATCGCACACCTAATTTGCCTGAATTAACTTCCAATGGAAAACACGAAGAACGCTACGAATTAGGCGATAATAGTTTAGTCCCAGAAAATGCTTATGAAACCGATTTTAGCATTCATTACCATACCAACAATTTTACTTTCGATTTAGCAGGCTTTTACAATATCTTAAACAACTATATTTATATTTCACCAAGTGTAGATACAACGGCTGATGGAGATAAAATCTATAAATACTTACAAACAAATGCAAATTTATATGGTTTTGAAACCGGTATTCATATTCACCCAAATCATATGGAGTGGTTGCATTTTGAAACAACATTCTCTAATGTAACTGGTAAAAAGAAAAATGGGGAGTATCTTCCTTTTATTCAAGCAAATAAAATACAAAGCGAATTGCGTTTTGAAAAAGAAAAATTGGTTTTTTTGCATAATACATTTCTCAAACTAAATCTATTATCCTCTTTTGCTCAAAACAATCCTGCACCTGAAGAAGATAAAACCCTTGGATATATTTTGTTTGATGCTGGTATAGGTGGAAATATAAAAGTATCAAACCAACTACTATCAATTGGAATTGGAATTAGCAATATTTTTGATAAAAAATATGTTGACCACTTGTCCACATTGAAAGAAGTCAACTATTTCAATCCCGGTAGAAACATTACCTTAAGTTTAAAAATTCCTTTTGGTTTAAAACGGAAGGAATAAAAATGGGCATAATAGACAAAATTAATGCTCAAAACTTTGTGAGCCCTTATTGTTATTATCTTTGAGGTAAATCAAAGACTATGAATAAAAAAAAGCATTAATTTTGTCCATTATA
>MNXO01000063.1 GCA_001872995.1 Bacteroidetes bacterium CG2_30_32_10
TTTTTTCAATCAGTATTTCATTTTTAAAATAATAAGTACAAGCAGTTTCAAGTAATGCCAATGTCGTTTTACATACCCGAAGAGCTCTTAGTAGCGGTTCTTTTTTTAATTGAGCAATTAATTCCTTTTTACCAGCAATAATTCCTGCTTGAGGTCCTCCTAACAATTTATCACAACTAAAACAAACCAAATCAATTCCTTTTTCAATAGTGTCTTTTACAGTAGGTTCATCTTTTAATATAGGATGATTGAAACTTCTCAATAAACCAGAACCAAGGTCATATAAAATTGGTATTTGATGCTGTTTTCCTAATGTTAATAGTTCTTCTATTTCTACTTCTTTTGTAAATCCTTTGATAATAAAATTTGATTTATGAGCTTTAAATAGGATGGAAGTGTTATCATTAATAGCTTTTTTATAATCTTCAATATTTGTTTTGTTAGTAGCACCTACTTCAACCATTTTACAATCGGAAGAAGCCATAATTTCAGGTATTCTAAATGAACCCCCTATTTCAACAAGTTCCCCTCTCGATACTATTACTTCTTTGCCTTTTGCAAAAGCTCTTAATACCAACATAACTGCTGCTGCATTATTATTTACTATCAGCACATCTTCAGCACCTGTTAAAAATTAGATGAGTTCAGACGCATGCTCATTTCTATTTCCTCTGTTGCCATTTTGAAGATTAAATTCGAGATTGTTATATCCTTTAAGCACTTCAATTGATTCAAGTATTAAACATTCGCCATAAGGAGCTCTCCCTAAATTAGTATGAATAATAATACCTGTTGCATTAAAAACCTTTTTCAAGCTTTTACAACTAATGGTTTGAATAATGTTTTTTGCTTTATTTAAAATATCTTCAGAAGTGGGAGCAAGGGTGCTTTTATTTATGATGGAACGATAATGAATGAGTGCATTACGAATAGAAAATAATACTAACTCTTTTCCATAGTTGGAAATGAGTAGTATAACTTCAGGCAAAGATAGAAGTTTATCAACTGCTGGAAGGCTTTTAAAAGCCTCCTGATTTGCATTCATAGTTTACTATAAAAGTATTTCATAAAAATAAAATTTGCAGAGAGGGCAGGAATCGAACCTGCCACAGCCGGTTTTATCCGTCTGCTACCGGTGTTGAAGACCGGGTGGAACACCAGTACCGTCCTCTCTATATTTTAATAAGTCTATTTTTTTAATTTTGTTTGCTACAAAAATATTATTTTGATTAGTAAAAACCTAATTATTAATTTGATTTTTTGTTCATGTATTATCAGTCAATATGTTAAACCCTAATTAATCAATAGGAATTTTTTTTAATGAATAATTTTGGTTAAAGTAGTTTGTGTTTAGAATTGAATGGTAACATACTACTATAAATAGCACATTCCAGAGCACTTACAATTTGTGGATTTTTAGGTATATTTATTTGCTATTTAACGATTCTTCAATCATTGCAATCATTGCTTCACTAAAAATGATAGTGCAAAATAAATACCTATTTTTCAAAATCCAAATTTGCTAATAAATGAATAGTATTTTTAAATATTTTTATTTTTGCATATTAATAAAAATCATTTTACTTTTGCCTGTTTATTAAAATGAAAATAAATATACACTGGTTATATTTTTAAAATATAAAAACCTATGGAAAATAAAGTAAACATAACAATTGACGGAAAGGTTTATGAAACTATTTCAGGTAAGACCGTTTTAGACGTTGCTCGAGAAAACAATATCTATATTCCTACTTTATGTTATCATCCAAGAACAGGGAAAGCAGGCAAATGTAGAGCATGCTTGGTTGAAGTAGAAGGTTTAAAAACGCTTAAAGAAAGTTGTGCACTTCCTGTTAATGATGGAATGGTAGTTAAAACGAATACTTCTATTATTACGGAAGTTAGGAAAATGATTGTCGAATTGCACTTATCAAATTGCAAACACAATTGTTATGCTTGCGAATCTAATGGTAATTGTGAACTTCAAGATATGGCTTACCATTGCGGTATTGAAGAACCTCATTTCCCTGTTGAAACCAAAAGTATTCCAATAGATGATTCTTCACAAGGGATACTCAGAGATGCCAACAAATGTATTCAATGCGGTAGATGTATCAGAGCCTGCAATAACAATGTAATGAATGAAGTCCTCGATTTTGGCTGGCGTTCTGGTAATATGAAAGTTATTTGCGATGACGATTTACCTATGGGCGACTCTTCTTGCGTTCAATGCGGGGAATGTGTTCAGGTATGCCCAGTAGGTGCATTAACATTTAAAACTGCCAAAGGCAAAGGACGTTTTTGGGAATTCGAAAAGAAAAAAACAATATGTACTTATTGTGGAGTAGGTTGTTCCATTGATATGTATATTAAAGATAATAAATGGGTTTATTCATTAGGAACTGAAGAAAATTGGGAAAATCAAACAAACAAAGGCTCTTTATGTGTTAAAGGTCGTTTTGGCTTTGATTTCCTTAACAGAGAAGATAGATTAAAAACCCCTTTGATTAAGAAAAATGGCAAATTAGAAGAAGCTACTTGGGAGGAAGCCCTAAATCTTGTTGCTTCCAAATTTAGCGATATAAAAGCAAAACATGGTGCAAGTTCATTAGGATTTTTCTCTTCTGCCAGAGTTTCGAATGAAGAAAATTTTGCAATGATGCGATTTGCCCGAGGAGTTATTGGCACAAACAACATCGACCATTGTGCGCGATTGTGTCATAGCTCTACTGTTGCGGGATTGGCAACTACGTTAGGTTCTGGTGCAATGACAAATAGCTTACAAGAAGCAGAAAAGTCAGATGTAATATTATTAACAGGAACAAATACAACATGGAATCATGCTGTTTTTGGTGGAATGATTAAAAAAGCGGTCAAACAAAAAGGAGTTAAATTGATTGTGTTTGACCCTAGAATTACCGATTTGGCAAAATGTGCTGATATCCATATTAGGCAAAAACTTGGTTCAGATGTGGCATATTTGATGGGAATGCAACATATTATTATTAAAAATAATTGGCATAAAAAAGAATTTATTGAAGAAAAATGCGAAGGTTGGGATGAATACTTAAAAAGTCTCGAATTTTTTACCCCAGCAAAAGTAGAAGAATTAAGTGGGATCACTCAACAACAATTATATGATGCTGCTAAAATGTATGCAACATCAGGTAAAGGAGCTATTTATTATGCAATGGGAATAACGCAATCATCACATGGCGTAGATAATGTTAAAGCTTGCTCAAATTTAGCGATGATAACAGGTAATTTCGGATTAGAAGGTACTGGTGTTAATCCTTTAAGAGGTCAAAACAATGTGCAAGGTGCTTGTGATATGGGTGCACTGCCTAATGTTTTTTCTGGTTATCAACCCATTGTTAGTGAAGACAATCGTAAAAAGTTTGCACAGGCTTGGGGTGTGAAATTTGAGGATATGGATGATAAGGTTGGACAAACAGTAACCGACATGGTTAATAACGCAGGCACTTCTATTAAAGGGGTTTATATAATGGGTGAAAATCCAATGATGTCTGACCCAAA
This sequence comes from Bacteroidetes bacterium CG2_30_32_10, assembly GCA_001872995.1. Lineage (GTDB taxonomy): Bacteria > Bacteroidota > Bacteroidia > Bacteroidales > CG2-30-32-10 > CG2-30-32-10. The sequence continues at coordinate 3,538 of MNXO01000063.1, forward strand.
CCTTCATCATGCCGAAGAGCAATTTCATAAACTTGATTTCATTGTAGTTCAAGATATTTTTTTAACTGAAACAGCTCAAATTGCTGATGTTGTTCTTCCTGCATGTGCCTTTGCTGAAAAAACTGGTACATTCTCAAATACAGAACGTCGTGTTCAGATTTCTAGAAAAGCATTAAATCCGCCAGAAGGTGCAAAACAAGATTATGAAATAATTGCTGAAATAGCTAAAAGAATGGGATGCAATGATTTTCCTCAAACGCCAGAGGCTTTATCGGCTGAAATTAGACAATTGACTCCTTCTTATAAAGGAATTACATTTGAAAGATTAGATAATAGTTGTGGACTAAGATGGCCTTGTCCTACTGAAGAACATCCAGGAACACCTATTCTACATATCGGAAAATTTGCTCGTGGAAAAGGTTTATTAGTGCCCATTGAATACAAAGCTCCTAAAGAACTTACTGATAATGATTATCCAATATTACTTACAACGGGGCGAATACTACAGCATTACCATACTGGTTCTATGACAAGAAGGTCGGTCGTTTTAAATGGAATTAAACCTCGTGCTGAAGTGGAAATCAGTATTGAAGATGCCGAAAAAATGAAAATTAAAGATGGCGAAAAAGTAAGAATAACAACAAAAAGAGGTTCTATAGAAATACATGCTCAAGTTACTAAAAGAGTTTCTGAAGGTATTATTTTTATTCCATTCCATTTTGCTGAAGCAGCAGCTAATATATTAACAAATGATGCACTAGACCCAATTGCTAGAATACCTGAATATAAAATTTGTGCTGCAAAAATTGAAAAAATAACAAATTGTTGTTGTTAATCATTTAATTATGTTATTGATGAAAGAAGAACTTATTATTAAAATAAAACAGATAATGGCAAAGTACCCTAAAGGGGAATCTGCTTTGCTTCCTGCTCTTACCTTAGTGCAAAAAGCACATGGAAATAATCTAACAAAGGAATTGGTTAATCAAGTTGCTGATGTGATTGGAGTTACTCATTCAAGAGCTTTTGGCGTTGCTACTTATTATTCAATGTTTAATATTAGCAAGGCAGTTGGCAAATATCATTTACAGGTTGATACTAATATTCCTGCTACTTTAATGGGAGCAAAAAAAATATTCGATTATATCAGCAATAAATTAGGAATTAAACACGGAGAAACAACTCCAGATGGATTGTTTACGTTAAGTCATGTTGAATGTCTTGCTTCTTGTGGCACCTGCCCTGTAGTCCAAGTAAATGATGTCTATTATGAGCTAATGACTATTGAAAAAGTGGACATGCTTATTGATTCGCTTAGAAATGGGATAATGCCTGTTTTGCCAGTAGAATATAATTGGGCTACGCAATGCAATGTGCTTTTAAAAAATAGAGGAGTCAAAAATGCAACCTCCATTGACGTATATAAAAAAAATGGAGGCTACAAAACACTGGCGAAAGCTTTAAAAATGAAGCCAGAAGATATTATTGCTGAAGTGAAGAGTTCACAACTAAGAGGCAGAGGTGGTGCAGGCTTTCCTACTGGTGTTAAATGGGGCTTTATCTCTAAAGATAATCAAAAACCAGTTTATCTCATTTGTAATGCCGATGAAGGTGAACCTGGAACATTTAAAGACCGTCAAATATTAGCTTATGACCCTCATCTATTAATTGAAGGAATGGCTATTTCTGCTCATGCACTTGGTTCAAAATTAGCTTTTATTTATATTAGAGGCGAATTTAGTTGGATTGCAGACATTCTTGAAAAAGCAATTGAAGAAGCCAAAAAAGATGGACAACTTAAAGATTTAGATATAATTGTGCACTTGGGTGCTGGAGCTTATGTTTGTGGCGAAGAAACCGCACTCATAGAATCGCTTGAAGGCAAAAGAGGACTTCCTAGAATGAAACCACCATTCCCTGCTGTAGCTGGGCTATATGGTTGCCCTACCATTGTTAATAATGTAGAAACTTTAGCAAGTATTCCTTTTATTGTTGAAAATGGTGCTAAAGAATTTACTAAATGGGGTTCTGTTGGCGGTTACGGTTTTAAATTATTTGGGGTTTCTGGTGCAGTCAATAAACCTGGCGTTTATGAATGTCCTATGGGTATTCCATTAAAAGATTTAATCGCAATGGCTGGTGGTATCAAAGGAAATATGATTGGGATAATTGTAGGTGGTTTATCTGTTCCTATGCTTACTCCCGAAGAACTTAAAAAAGGCGATGGACTAAAAATGGATTATGAGTCGTGTGCCGAATATGGAACTTCCTTAGGCTCTGGTGGTATTATGGTTATTAGTGACGAATTTTCAATTCCCGATATCGCTTTAAGAACAATTCAATTCTATAACCACGAATCTTGTGGTCAATGCACTCCTTGCAGACTTGGTTCTGGAATGATTGTTTCTATGTTGAAAAAAATTGTGGATGGAAAAGGGGAAAAAGGGGATTTAGAAAAAGTACTTTGGTTCTGTGATAACATTAAGGGGAAAACCCTTTGTCCAACTGGCGAAGCTTATGCTACCCCTATAAAAACAATGATTACAAAATTTAATAGTGAGTTTAATAAATTAATTACCAAATAAACATTTTAATCAATTTAAACATTTTTTTATTATTAACTTTTAAACATTTAAAATTTATGGCTAACAAACCTACAGAAATTATTCAAATTGCAATTAATACCGGTACTTACAGATCGAAACACAATACCGGTAATTATCTTGTTCGTGGCTTTATGGCAGGCTTATTTATTGCTGTTGGGGCTGCTCTATGCACCGTTTGCTCAACTGGAATTGCAACACCTGGTATCCAACAACTAGTTGCGGGAGCCGTTTTCCCTGTTGGACTTATTGCAATTGTTTTAACTGGTATGGCCCTTTTTACAGGCGACACGATGTTAGTTACTTTTGCTGCCCTTAATAAAAAAACTACTTGGACAAGGTTGTTATATGTATGGGGAATTGTATATGTAGCAAACTTTATTGGTTCCATTTTTTGGGCATATCTTATGTCAACTGGTCCTTTCTCTAAAGGTGGCAGTCCCGAATTAACTGCTTTTGGTGTTAGAGCAATTGCAATTGCTGAAGCAAAAGTTAATGGTTATGTAGCTAATGGCATGGCTGGTTGGTGGTCTGCATTTATGAAAGGTATTGGTTGTAACCTTTTAGTTTGTATTGCAATTTTACTAGCTGCTTCTTCAAAAAACATGATTGGTAAATTCTTTGGTATTTGGTTCCCAATTATGGCTTTCGTTTCTTCTGGCTTTGAGCATAGTGTTGCCAATATGTATTTTATTCCTGCAGGTATATTCTGTGGAGCAAATGTAACTTGGGCTAATGCCTTTTTATACAACTTTATTCCTGTTACATTAGGTAACATTGTTGGTGGAGCAGTATTTATTGCTGGTGTTTATCAGTATTGCTACCATAAAGAAATGGAACCTATTCAATCATAACATTGACAAATATATTATAATTAATAAAAGAACTTTTACTATGGTAAAAGTTCTTTTATTTTTTCAAGAGGGAATATTTTAGTTCTATTAGCATGCTCAAAAAAGAAAATTTTCTGATTATTGGTTCAACAGGGCGAAACACTGGAAAAACTGAATTTGCTTGCAATCTAATTAAAAAATATGCAAATGATAATTATATAATTGGCGTTAAAATAGTTGCAATTATTAAAAAAGAAGGTAATTGCCCTAGAGGAGGTAAAGGTTGTGGTGTTTGCACCTCATTGAAAGGTGAATATGAAATTACTGAAGAAACTTTCATTGATTTAAACAAAGATACTTCCAGAATGTTGGTGGCTGGTGCAAATAAAGTGTATTTGTTAAAAGTAGATAAAAATTTTTTAAAAGAAGGACTCCAAGCACTTATAAAAAAAATTCCTGAAAAAGCATTGGTAATTATAGAATCCAATTCAATTAGAAAAGTACTTGAGCCGGCTTTGTTTATTGTTATCAAAAATATGGAAGACAATACCATTAAAAGTAGTTGTGCCGAAGTAATACATTATGCAAATAAAGTAATAGAATTTAATAAAATGAGCTGGAATTTTTCACCAGATAGAGTTATCTCTATAAACAATACCTGGATTATTAAAGAAAAAACCACTGCAATAATACTTGCAGGAGGTAAAAGCTCAAGAATGAAAGGTGTGGACAAAAGCATGCTTCCTATCAATGGTATTCCTTTAATTCAAAGCATTGTTAATCAATTAAAAAATCATTTTGATGAAATTATTATTGGTGCCAACGATATTGAAAAATATAAATTTCTTAATCTCCCAATTGTTGCTGATATTGATAAAGACAAAGGTCCATTAATGGGCATCCTTTCTTGCCTTAAGGCTTCTAATAACGAAGTTAATTTTATTACAGCTTGCGATATTCCTATTATGGATATAAAGTTGATTAAAAATATGATTAATCTTTCATCTGATGTTGATATTGTAATGCCCGTTAAAAACAAAGAAGAACATGAACCGCTTTATGCGGTTTATAAAAAAAATATTGTCAATTTTGCCGAAATGATTTTAAACAATAATGAAAGAAGAATTATCGAATTATTTAAATATACCACGGTGAAATTTGTTGCATTTAATGACAACCAATGGTACCAAAACCTTAATTATAAAAAAGAGTATTTAGATTTTGTAAAGCTAAATGCTGATAAACAATGTGATAAAATCAATTGATGAAGTTAAATAGTTTTGAAGTATTCTATTCTTTAGATTTTCTTTAACTATTAAATAATTTTTTCTTTAACTTAATAAATGTATTTTTGCAAAAAATAGCAATACAAAAAAATATTTTTTAGTATTCTGATTATTAAATAAATGTTTAATTAAATTTTAAAAAAATGTTAAAAAGAAACCTGCTTATTTTT
>MNXO01000181.1 GCA_001872995.1 Bacteroidetes bacterium CG2_30_32_10
TAGAAAATTAAATTGTATTTTTGTTTTCGACACTGTACTAAAAAAATTAGTTTTTAGAGGTGCCCTAATTACTATCAAAAATGTTATTCGAAGACACCTATAAAACAATAGAAAAACCAGCAGAGGGCGTTTATAAAGATAGAGGGAGTAGGTTTATTGCTCTTGCATATCCTGCTACCACTCAAGAAGAAATTAAACAAATTCAGGCAGAACTACGAAAAAAGTATTACGATGCCCGACATCATTGTTTTGCCTATCTCTTAGGTTTCGATAAATCTGCCTATCGAATCAATGATGATGGGGAACCATCTGGAACTGCTGGCAGACCAATATTTGGTGTAATTCAATCAAACGATTTAACCAACATTGTTATTATTGTGGTTCGTTACTTTGGTGGAACACTCTTGGGCGTTAGAGGTTTGATAGATGCCTATAAGGGTGCTGCGGCAGATGCTATTAAAAATGCAACGATAGTTACCAAAACTATCCAAGAAATATATGAAATATCTTTCGACTATATTGCAATGAATACGGTGTTAAAAATTATTAAAGATAGCGAAGCTGCGATTATTTCAACTAAATATGAGCTTGATGGTAATATTTTATTTAAAATCAGGAAAAATCAATCAGATATAGTTTGTAAAAAGCTTCATAAAATTGAGAATCTAAGTTTAAAATATATCAGAACTGAATAAATATCTTAGAGCTACAAAAGATAAAATATTATTTTGTTAAGAAATAAATAGAAAAAACAGCCAAAAGTTTAATCAAAAAGTATATTTTTGGCAAAATTTAATTAAAAAGCAATTGGAAAACATTTTAGATAAACTTAATGATGTTCAAAGACAAGCGGTAGAATGCACTGATGGTCCTGTAATGGTTATTGCTGGGGCAGGTTCAGGTAAAACGAGAGTCTTAACATATCGAATTGCTCATTTGCTTAGCAAAGGTGTAGATGCTTTTAATGTACTTGCGCTTACATTTACCAATAAAGCAGCAAAGGAAATGAAAGAAAGAGTAATTTGCCTTTTAGGAAGTTCGGAAGCGATGAATGTGTGGATGGGCACTTTTCACTCTATTTTTGCACGCATTCTTCGTATAGAAGCTGATAAATTGGGCTATCCATCAAATTTTACTATTTATGACACCGATGATTCTAAAAGCGTAATTAAAACCATTCTTAAAGAACAAAATCTGGACGACAAAATGTATCCTGTTAATTTTGTGCTAGGACGCATTTCTGCTGCAAAATCAAACTTAATTTCTGTTGCTGATTATAATAATAATGCTGAAATTCAAACACAAGACCGTGCAGCAGGAAAACCTCAAATAGGAACCCTTTATTCGCTTTACAATCAAAGATGTCGAAAATCTTCGGCAATGGATTTTGATGATTTGCTCTACAATACGAATGTTTTGTTTCGCGATTTTACCGATGTTCTCTATAAATACCAACAAAAATTTAAATATATTTTGGTTGATGAATATCAAGATACTAATTATGCGCAATATTTAATTGTTAAAAAACTGGCAGCAAACAACGAAAATATTTGTGTGGTTGGCGATGATGCCCAAAGTATTTATGCATTTCGAGGGGCAAATATTGAAAATATTTTAAATTTTAAGAAAGACTATGCCGATGCCAAGGTGTTTAAACTGGAGCAGAATTATCGCTCTACGAAAAATATTGTAAACGCTGCCAATAGCATTATTATTAATAATAAAGACCAGATATTTAAAGAAATTTGGACCGAAAATGAAGAAGGACCAAAAATTCAGCTTTTCAAAACTTCTACTGATAATGAAGAGGGGATGAGCGTGGCGAGTTCCATTTTTGAAAATAAAATGAACTTTCAATTAAATAATAGTGATTTTGCTATTTTGTATCGCACCAATGCCCAATCCAGGGCAATGGAAGAAGCATTAAGAAAACTAAATGTTCCATACCGCATTTTTGGAGGATTGTCTTTTTATAAACGCAAGGAAGTAAAAGACTTGATTGCCTATTTTCGTTTAACAATTAATCATAATGACGAAGAAGCCTTATATCGCATTATCAACTATCCTGCTAGGGGAATTGGCAAAACAACCCTTGAAAAGATTATGGTGGTTGCTAACGAAAATGATACTTCTATTTGGAATATAATCAGTAATTTACAGCAATTTAATGCTGCTCTTAGCTTTAATAGCGGAACAATAACAAAGATTTCTGATTTTGTTACTATGATTAGAAGCTATGCAACTTATCTTAACGATAAAAATGCCTTTGAACTTGCAAACCATATTGCTGCTTCTTCTGGAATATTAAGAGACTTAAGAGAAGATAAAACTCCCGAAGGAATTAGCAGGCAAGAAAACATTGAAGAGTTGCTAAATAGTATTAAAGACCTTGTTGACAAAGAAAATGATAGCGATAATGAAGAGCAAAACATTTCACTCAATCGTTTTATGGAAGATATTGCCTTAATAACTGACTCCGATAAAGATGATAAAGAAAACAATGACAAAGTTTCTTTAATGACAATTCATGCAGCAAAAGGACTTGAATTTCCTTATGTATTTGTGGTTGGAATGGAAGAAAATCTATTCCCTTCTCAGCTATCACTTAGTTCGAGAACCGATTTGGAAGAAGAACGAAGATTGTTCTATGTGGCAATAACCAGAGCAATGAAAAAGCTCACTTTATCTTATTCAGAAAGTCGTTATCGTTGGGGAAACTTAACGTTATGTGAAATAAGTCGCTTTGTTGATGAAATAAACGAGAAATGTATTGATTTTCCTCAAAAACAAATAAACACTAGTTCATTTAACTATACAAAGAAATTTGAACCTAAAGAAAAACCTTTTGTTGTTCAGCAAGAGCCGCCACTATCTATTGCCAAAAAGAAACTAACAAAAGTTAGTAGTATTTCAAACAACTCAAACTCAAGTGCAGACGATAGTTTTAATGCTGTTAATATTGGTGAAATCGCAATTGGAATGGATGTAGAACATCAACGGTTTGGAAAAGGGAAGGTGCTCCAATTAGAAGGCAACGATTCAAATACCAAAGCATTAATTAGTTTTAATGGGGTTGGAGAAAAACAGTTGTTGCTCAAATTTGCTAAACTTAAAATATTATAGTATTACAATTAATTTTATTATTTTTGTAAAAATATGCATAAGCAATTATTGAAATAATTTAAAATATTAATTTCTCTTTTTATTGCCTTTCCTTTGTTTGAATACAAATTTATTTTTAAAAGCCTAATTTATTAATAAGACCTAAATTTATTTTAATGGAATACAACACTACACGTAGTAAATTGAATATTTCCGAATATGGTAGAAATATTCAAAAAATGATTGAGCATACCATGAGCATTGAAGATAAGGAAAAAAGAAATCAATTGGCAAAAGCTATTATTGCTGTAATGGGTCAATTGAATCCTCATTTGCGTGATGTTACCGATTTTAAACACAAATTGTGGGATCATCTGTTCATTATGTCCGATTTTAAATTAGATGTAGATTCTCCATATCCCATTCCTTCGGCTGAAAGCTTGAAAACGAAACCACAAAAACTAAATTATCCCTATAATCATATATTGTTTAAATATTATGGAAAAAATATTGAACTGATTATTAAAAAAGTGATTGACATCCCAGAAGGACCAGAACACGATTTTGCTATAGAAACTATTGCCAATCATCTTAAAAAGTCTTATTTGAAGTGGAATCGCGACTCAGTTACTGATGAAGTTATTGCAGAACACCTTTCTAATTTATCAAATGGCAAACTCATTCTTAAAAAAGAAGTGGTTTTAATTAATGCTCCTGCATTAATTCAAAATAATAAAAAGAAGAAATTTATTAAACACGTCAATCCTTCTAATTTTAGCAACAACAAACCCAAAAAAAATATTTAATCTCAATTGCTTTTTCTAAAAATCCGCTTATATTTACAATTGTAAAATAATTCAGCACATAAATGAATACATTTGAAATAATTGGTGGAAAAAGATTAAGCGGAGAAATTACGCCACAAGGAGCAAAAAACGAGGCGCTTCAAGTTATTTGTGCCACCCTGCTTACTTCCGAAAAAGTTAAAATTAGCAATATTCCTGACATCCAAGATGTCAATAAACTTATATCTTTGCTAATAGATTTGGGTGTGAAAGTCGAAAAAACTGCCAACGAAGAATTCACTTTCCAAGCAGATGATGTTAATATCGATTTTCTTGATTCTCCCGAATTTAGAAACAAGGGTTCTATGCTCAGAGGCTCTATTATGATTGTAGGTCCATTGCTTTCGAGGTTTGGGAAAGGGTATATTCCAAAACCTGGTGGCGATAAAATAGGAAGAAGACGTTTAGATACACACTTTCTTGCTTTGCAAGACCTTGGTGCCAAATTCGAGTATCTTGTGGATGAAAACTTTTATAAAGTGGATGCCAAGGAACTTAAAGGTTGTTACATATTGTTAGATGAAGCTTCTGTTACTGGTACTGCAAATATTATTATGGCTGCGGTACTTGCTAAGGGAATAACTACCATTTTTAATGCTGCTTGCGAACCTTATGTGCAACAGCTTTGCAAAATGCTCAATAATATGGGCGCTAAAATTGATGGAGTTGCTTCAAACTTGCTAAAAATTGAAGGCGTGAAAGAACTTAATGGATGTGCTCATCGATTATTACCCGATATGATTGAAGTTGGTAGCTTTATTGGGTTGGCAGCAATGACACAATCGGAACTAACTATTAAAAATGTGAGTTATCAATCACTTGGAATAATCCCTAATGTTTTTAGAAAGATTGGTATCAAATTAGAGCAATCGAAAGACGATATTTTTATTCCGCAACAAGACCATTACGAAGTGGAAACATTTATAGATGGTTCCATTATGACAATTGCAGATGCACCTTGGCCCGGTTTTACGCCAGACTTGTTAAGTGTGGTTCTTGTTGTTGCTACACAAGCAAAAGGAAGCGTGCTCATTCATCAGAAAATGTTTGAAAGCAGATTGTTTTTTGTAGATAAATTGATTGACATGGGTGCTCAAATAATACTTTGCGACCCGCATAGAGCTACTGTCATTGGTCTTAACAGAATGTTCCCTTTAAGAGGGATAGAAATGACTTCTCCCGATATACGTGCTGGAGTTTCGCTGCTAATAGCTGCACTTTCTGCCGAAGGTAAAAGTTTAATTCATAATATTGAGCAAATAGACAGGGGCTATCAAAATATTGATACCCGTTTAAATAAAATTGGTGCAAGTATTGTTAGGAAATAAAAGAAGTCCTAAGTAAATTTTAAGTACTTATAGGTTTGAAAAGGCATTATAATTGATATAATAAAAAAAATACTTTTATGAAAAAGAAACTTTTGTTTACCACCTTGATACTGGCAATTTTCATATTTCCTTCCTTCATTCCTGTTCATAATAGTTATAATCTGAATATTAAAAATAACGACACTATTATTGGTATCGAAATTGGAAATCGAGCTCCAGACATTTCAATTGCAAATAAAGAAGGTAACATTATTAAACTCTCTTCATTACAAGGTAAAATTGTATTGATAGATTTCTGGGCTTCTTGGTGCGGTCCTTGCCGTAAGGAAAACCCTATATTACTTTATGTTTATAAAAAATACCAAAACAAAATTTTTATTGATAGTGCTCAAGGTTTTACCGTATATAGTATTTCACTTGATAAAAATAAAAAAGCATGGCTTGAGGCAATTGAAAAAGACAAATTAAGCTGGGAAAATCATGTGTGTAGCTTTAAAGACTGGAAAGATAGTGCTTCTATTATATATAGAATAAAAGGGACTGGCATTCCGATGAATTGGTTGATTGATAAAAACGGCATTATTCTTGATAAAAACCTAAGAGGAAAGCGATTAGAAGCTGCTTTGAAAAAGATTGTGAAAAGCTAAAGAGTATATAGTTGTAAGTATTTAATAATAGAATGACTACATTTGTAACGAATAACTTAAACAAACAAAATATAAATATCGAAATTATTCACTACTGCAATTATTGTTACTTCCTTGTTATTAATAGTTCTGCCATCGTGCAAAAAAGATAAAAAAGAAGAACCTGCTCCTGTTGTAGTAAAGAAATATACTACTGCCGAATATATTGGTAGTTCTTACCTCACAATGTCAAGATATCTTGCTACTGCCTCTGCCGCTGGTAATAAAATTCTTTTTGCAGGAGGAACAAATGGTGGTTCGGTGTATTTTAATAATGTTGAAATTTATGATGTGGTTACTGGCGAATGGAAAAACTCGCAGTTGAGCCAGAGTAGGTTTGAACTGGCTTCAGCTTCAATTGGAAAGAAAATATTTTTTGCTGGAGGTAGGTATTCTAGTGGATATTCAAAAATAGTAGATATTTATGATGTTGAAACAGGCTTATGGACTTCTTCCTTCTTAAGTGAAGAACGTCGGTGTCTTTCAGCTGCAGGTGACAAGGTTTTATTTGCTGGAGGTTTCTCAGGAACTTATTCTAAAACTGTTGATATTTATAATGCAACATCCGGTTTGTGGACTACAGCCCAACTTAGTGAGGGCAGAGATTATTTGGCTGCAGCAGCTGCCGGAAATAAGGTTCTTTTTGGTGGAGGCTCCACTGGTTCTATTTCTGTAAGCACGGTAGATATTTATGATGTTACTACTGGTGCTTGGACTGTCTCTCAACTTAGTGAAGTTAGATGTTTTTTAACGGCTACCGCTTCTGGTTCTAAAGTGTTTTTTGCAGGTGTTGCCACCAATTCTGATTTATCTGATGTGGTTGATATTTATGATGTGAATACGGGTGTTTGGACCGTGGCTCACTTGAGCGAAGCCCGAAGAAATTTATCGGCTGCTGCTATCGGAAATATTGTTCTTTTCGCTGGTGGGAGAAATATAACTGGAAGGTCTGATGTGGTTGATATTTATGATGTGAATACGGGTGTTTGGTCCACGACTCATTTAAGCGAAGCACGTTCTCATTTAGCTGGTGCTGCTATTGGCGATAAATTTTGTTTTGCTGCTGGGCTTAATGGTCCCGATTGGGCTGATGTTTCCAATAAGGTGGATGTGTTTCAATTGAAATAGAAACAACTCCTATTCTAAATCCTTTCCCCAAAGGAGAAAGGACTTCGCCATTTGTTTTTCAAATTTGAATATAAAATATTTAAAACAAATATAAAAAAAAGGCTGGATGTTCTCCAGCTTTTTTTCGTACCACATCATACCATCCCTTTATAGAATGCTAATTTCTATTTCTGCCTCTTCGTTATCATCCAGATTTACCACAAACATATAACGGTCATCAAAAGCACCCAAATCAACCAACGTACATTCTTTCTCTTCGTTGGGTTGTAATTTAAATTTTGGGGTAGCAGGAGGGGGGCTGTCTTTTGCGCTGGTAGTATATATGCCAATTTCAGCATTCCCATTGTTAAAGATTAAAAATTTGGTAGTAGCATCAAACGAAAGACCTGCTTCTTTTATTTCTTTGGCAATAAGAAGTAAGGTATAAACATTGTTTGGGCTATCTTCCTGGTTCTTTTTCTTTGCACGAATGATATCTAAAGGGAAGAAACTTGAAATTTGTTCGCTGTCTATTTTATAATGGTTCATCAGCAAACCTAAATTGCCATATAACATTTGACCAATAGCTATTCGGGCAGCTTCTAATTCCTTAGAAGAAATTTTAATGATTGTTTGGTTGTTTTGATGTGCAATAAGTTCGTCATGCACCAGTTTATAGTAATTGGTAATTTCTGTTTTTAGTGCTGCCAAAGCAGCGAATTTGCCTAATCTGCCTGCCAAAGCCGATAGTTGTTCTACTCTTTGTTCAAAAGTGCCATGGTAAAAAATTGATTTTCCACTGGGGAAGATGCTACGATAATTAGGTGTTTTTTCCAAAAAAACAACCTGTACTATAGCATCCCAGGCTCTTAACTTTTCTACAAATTCATTAAAATACAATGAAAGTTGAGAAGTTTCTCCTTTCGAAAGTCCTTGGGCTATCTTCCAATTGTCATATTTTTCGAGGTAGGTATCGAAAAACGGTTTAAAATCGGCATATAAGGTGCCAAAAAACGAATCGCTTTTTACGCCTATCCAATGCCGAAAAGTGATGTGTTGCAATGCTCAACATCCGTTTAAAACTCTTTTTTGTTACACTTAGGAAAGTGTTTAAAATAAAACTCCATGATGCTTTCATAATACATAAAATTTAGTTAAACAATAATTTAATCTAATGATGTTACATCATTTTAATTATTGAACGTTTGAAATGAAACCTAAATTCAAGTAATTAATGCAACTTTTAACGAGGAAAACAATTTATTAATATTTTTCAAGACAAAGGAGAAAGAAAA
>MNXO01000178.1 GCA_001872995.1 Bacteroidetes bacterium CG2_30_32_10
TGTGAATGAAATAACGAATAATAATTTAAGTAAAAATTATTACGCTTATTATTTATTTAAAACAGACCATTTTATAAAAGATGTCAAAGAAATTAATTGCGATGTGATTGAAAGCATATTAAGTATAAAATAAATCGAGTCAATTCGTGTTTTCAAATCAAATAACAACCCATCAACCTAAAATCAACGTTTAATCAATTTGATTGGTATATCACAAAAATTACCAATGCCAATGAAATAAGTAAATAAAAAAAAGCAAAAGCAATAAGCAATCGCTTTGGGTTACACTTAAAAAAATTAAAAATCGCATTCATAGAAGTTGTTTTTTAAAATTCAAATATATTTCAATAGTATTAACTGGAAGTTAAGGAAATGTTATGTTTATATTAATAATTGCAATCTTAAGCAAACGATAAAATTACCTATATAAAAAAAGGGAGACATTTATTGTCTCCCCCTTTTTAGAAATTACTAATCTATTAATAGTTGGTATTTTGTGGGTCCCAATTTGCCCAACCACTTGTCCAATCGGTTGTACCAAAAGCACCTCTAAATGTTTCTACAGTAAAGAAAGGGTCGCTTAGATTGCTATTTGTAAAAGAAGCACTTCCTAAAGCAGGCGAACCAGTCAATGGTAAGAAATTAGGAGATGCAGCATAAGCATCGGCAATCATCAAAGAACTGAATTTATGAATAGTATCGTTGTGTCTGGTAGCATCAAGGAAATAAGTACCATCAAAAGCAGTTACAAAGAAAGCTGCAGGGGTTGGCATTCCAGTCATAGTAACATTTTCCATTTGTAAAATGTTGCTGGTGGCATTCCCTTGAGCAGCAGTACCTTCAATTTGTAAACCAAAAGCATTTCCATTTGCAATAGAATTATACAAACAAAGAGAGGTGTTTCTTCTTAAATGAAATAGATTTTTGTAATTTGCATTTACACCAGATTCTGTATTGGTTTTATAAGGACCAAACAAACTAACATTACAGAAAATTGGCTTAGTAATAGGTGTATTTGTAGAACCACTGCCATCATTGTCTGATTCGAATCCATTAGATTTGCTACCTGGGTCTGCAACTGTCTTATCTCTTAATGCTACCAGATATTGCAATTTACCTGTAAAACCAAAATCGGTATCAAAATCATCGTCCCAACCTTTGTATGCAATGATATGTTTTACATTTACACAACCACCAAACCATTCAAAAGAGTCATCACCACAATACGAAACTTGAATATAATCGATAGTTGTACCTTTACCAACACCCCCTAAGGTTAATCCATTAACTTCTTTATCAGGTTGAAAAGGAATTCCAGCATACTCAATACGAATATATTTTAACACTCCACTGTTGTCGTTATCATCAGTTCCACCATAAGTAGAACGAGGACCACCTTCTATTTGAGCAGAACCACCAGCAACATTTATTTTTGCATTACCACATAATATAACACCACCCCAATCGCCATAATTGCGATACCCTTTGGCTGCATTAGAAGTAAATACGATAGGTTTAGTTGCAGTTTCTTCTGCCATTAATTTTGCACCTTTTTCTATAATCAAAGTTCCTTTAGAGTTTTTATCCCCTTTTATCACAGTACCAGCTTTAATAGTTAAGGTAGCCCCATTTGTTACATAAACAAAACCACTCAATACATAAGTATTGGTATCTTCCCAAGTAGTATTGGTGGTAATTTCGCCACTTACTGTAATTGGAGTTTGGTTATGGTGCGTAGTATCAACATAAACTGTATCGTAATGGTCAACAATTTTTTCAATTTCTTTCTTTTTGCAAGAAGAGGTAAATGCAATAGTTGCACCTGCAACAACCATGGTTGCCATGCTAAACAATTTTTTAATTCTGAATAATTCTTTTTTCATAAGTATAATTTTAAGTTTGTTTATTAATTGCTGCAAAAATAGGATGCGTATATTACCTGAATGTTAAGAATATAATAAGTTTATGTTAATTATTTTTATGGAAGTTCAACTCAAAAAAAATGCACTGCCCAATTAGGTAGTGCATTCAGCATGGAATAGGTATTTTTTTTAAAAATTATAACTGATGCTTATGTTATAATTTCTACCTGGATAGTAAGAGAGGGTAGTTTGTTCTCTTTTGCCAATAGGCAAATCGAGAAATTGTTTTTGTATCATTTCTTGGTTTAACAAATCAACAACACCCGCTTTAATGGTTAATTTTTTAGCAAAAAAACCTTTGGCAATGGTTAAATCAATTTGATGGTGAGGCATTTCGTAAATGGTAGGATGGTCGGGGTCGCCTACTACTTTAATTCTTTTGCCAATTACATTATAAACACCACTTATCATTAAATCGGTTTTGTCGGGTTGATAATAAATTCCAGTATTGATGATATAGGGCGACTGACCTTGCATCGCTCTTTTAGTTTCAGTTAAATAACTCACATCATTAATTTGTACTTCGCTTCTAATGTAAGAAGCATTCAATACCAACATAAAATCTTTAAAATGGCGTAAAAAAGAATTTTGGTTTTTAAGATTATCAAACGATTTACGAATGTCAATTTCTGCACCATAATTGTTTGCTTTATCGGCATTGTGATAAGTATATTCTAAGCCACTACCAGTTGAAAGGGCAATTACTTCGATGGGATTTTTAAATTGTTTGTAAAATAATGCAAACGAAAAAGTTTCAGAAGCACTAGGATACCATTCGTAACGGAAATCAAAATTCTGAATTACCGCATTTTTTAAAGAAGGATTTCCTCTATAACTTGCCATTTCTTCGTAATCATAAAAAGCCAAAGGAGCTACTTCTCTAAACTCTGGTCTATTAATTGTTGGTCCATAAGCCAATCTAAACAAAGATTTTTCTGTTAATGAAAAGGTTGTATTGATGGAGGGTAAAAGATAAATAGAATCGATACCCACATAAATAGGCACATCCTGCCTGTCCACCATAAAACTATGAAGTGTTTGCATGCTTTTTTCGATACGAACACCACCATAAATATTAATCAACGCTGCAATAGGAATATTAAACGCCACAAAACCAGCCATAATTTTATTTTCTGCATTATATGAATCAGAGTTTGCAGTAGTTTCTTGTAACATTAGACCTGTAGTGTTGTTAATATTTTCATCTTTAAATATTTCACTCAATGGCTTATAACCCAATTCTTGATTATATAAAGAAGGATTTGCCAATACATAGCCAATATTTCGAATGCTAAAAACTCTATTTTTCTTTTCAAAATAGGTTCCAATTTTTAAGGTAGGCGTAAAACTGTTTATTTCTATTTTTTGTTCAAATTGTAAATTTGCTGAAATGATATGTTCATTCAAATTCTGAAACACACGACCACAATATTGTGGAGTTGGAGCAAAAGAAACATTAAGATAATAATCTTTATAATGTTCTCCTTCATTGTCGTTTCTTACCATAGAAATCATTTTACTATCTGGAACATTTTTGTTGGTACGACTATAGGCTAAGGTCCAGTTAATTTTAGAGTTATCATTATTAAATGAATTAAAACCTCCCAATTGTCCAGTGTAAATAGAACGAGATTCAAATTGCATCGAATGCCCTTTCACAAATTGCCCACCATAGTATGTATAGCCATCGCGTAACAAGGTTTTGTTATTTGCCAATTGAACAAATAGATTTCTAAATTCAATTTTTTGATTATTACCCCACACCAACGACCAATTATGAAGTAAACTTAATTTTACACTGTTTTGATAAATGTTATCTTTATAATAATAATTGGTATCTGGTTGGTCTTTTTCAATATTATAGTCTTGATAAGCTGCTCTTGAAACATGTTTTGAATTGTTGGTATTTGAATAATTGATGGCAGTTATATTTCCCAATGACATTTTATTGATGGTAAACTTTTTTAATGTGTTAACCCCTAATTTTTGGTCAAGCGGAGCATTGGTTTTTGTTGGCTCCCAAATCTTATTCAATGTTTTTGCATATCTGATTCTTTCTTTTACGGAATATTTCGATAAATTATCAGGGAAACTATAAGGTAATTGTCTGGTACCATCATCATAGCCAAGCCAATCGGTATTACCAGCACTATAAGTATAAAAATCTTTAAAAGTGGTGCCTTCGTTGTAACCAGTTCCATAAGATATGGTGATAGCATTTTTATCAGAAGTATTTCGGGTATTAAGTGCAATAACACCACCAGCAAAATCGCTAGGCAATTCGGGAGCAGGCGTTTTATATATTAATAAGTTTTCTATCAAATTGCTTGGCACTACATCAAAAGAGAAAGAACGAATATCTGCTTCAAAACTTGGTGCAGGACTATTGTTAAGCCAAACAGAGTTGTATCGTTCACTTAAACCCCTAACCATTACAAATTTATCATTTACAATAGTAATGCCTGGTATTCTTTTAATAACGTCTGATGCACTTTTGTCTTGTGTTTTTTGTATTTGTTGATTCGAAATACCGCTAACCACCAATTCGCAAGATTTAATGGTATTAATCATGCTTATTTCAGTATCTGTTTTTCTAGTCCCTGTTATTACAACAGCATCAAGCTGTGTAGAGGTTTCTTCTATATTTACATTTACAATAGTGTTTTCGCCTCGCTTAACTTGCACCCCAGGAACAACCTCTGTTTTATAAGACATTAAAGAAACCACTAAATTATGGGTACCTTCTCCAATATTTGATAAAATAAATTGTCCATTTAAATCGGTAGAAGCACCTATTAGTGTTCCTTGTATCACTACATTGGCTCCTACTACCGTTTCGTTGGTTTTTTTATCCTTTAAAACACCACTTATCACTCCTGTTTGAGGTTTGTTTTTTTGAGCCCAAGCAATACTTCCAATACTTAATAAAATTAAAATAAGGAAAACACGTTTTATAATTTGCATACTTATAATATTAATATTTTGGCAAAACTATACTTTGAATGTTAACTCAATGTTAATTCAATATTATGTTTATGTTAATTCTTTGTATATAATATGCAGAGGTGAAATTGTAAAAGCATTAGACAATGGTATGTATGATTGATACTTTCCGATGATAAGTAGGAGATGTACAAATGTTTTATTGATACTTGTTAAAAAGTAGGAAGTATTCAAATGTTTTATAAGTACTTGTCAAAAAAAGTATGAGGAAATAAAAATTTTCATCATTACTCCTTTTTGAAAAGTATAAGGTTTCATTATTAAACAATGTGTTGCAACTCATTGTTTAAAACAATAGCAATATTATCTGATACTAAAATTGTTCTTTGAACTAATTTGACCTAAGAATTGAAATAACATACTTTTTTTCTTGTGATTTTAAAATTTTATGTAAGTTTGTACCATTATGGCAAATAACGAAGAACTATTCAAAAAAATCATTTCCCACTCTAAGGAGTATGGGTTTATATTTCCATCGAGCGAAATATACGATGGACTAAGCGCTGTTTATGATTACGGTCAGTATGGTGTAGAACTTAAAAACAACATCAAGAACTATTGGTGGAAAGCAATGGTTCAGTTTAATGAAAATATTGTTGGTATTGATACTGCAATATTTATGCACCCCACCATCTGGAAAGCATCGGGACATGTGGATGCATTTAGCGACCCTTTGATTGATAATAAAGATTCTAAAAAGCGTTACCGTGCTGATGTATTGGTAGAAGAACATGTTGCAAAGATAGAAGATAAAATTCGCAAAGAAGTGGAGAAAGCTGCCAAACGTTTTGGCGATGCTTTCGATGAACAACAGTTTGTTGGCACCAATGCACGGGTAGTAGAATATCAAACCAAAATTGATGCCATCAACAAACGCCTCAACCAATCTTTGGAAGCAAACGACCTTGCAGATGTTAAAAAACTAATAGAAGAACTCGAAATAGTTTGTCCAGTTTCGGGCAGTCGCAATTGGACAGAAGTGCGCCAGTTCAATCTTATGTTTTCCACTCAAATGGGTTCGGTAAGCGAAGATGCCAATCAAATTTATTTACGCCCCGAAACAGCACAAGGAATATTTGTCAACTATTTAAATGTACAAAAGTCGGGCAGAATGAAAATACCTTTTGGCATTGCCCAGATAGGAAAAGCATTCCGAAACGAGATTGTTGCACGTCAGTTTATATTCCGTATGCGCGAATTTGAGCAAATGGAAATGCAATACTTTGTTAAACCAGGTGAAGAGCTTCAATGGTTTGAGTATTGGAAAGACTTACGTTTAAAATGGCACTATTCTCTTGGTTTACCAAAAAACAAATACAGAATTCATAATCACGAAAAGTTAGCACATTATGCCAATGCTGCCTGCGATATTGAATTTGAGTTTCCTTTTGGTTTCAAAGAATTAGAAGGAATTCATTCTCGCACCGATTTCGATTTAAATGCACACCAGAAGTTTTCGGGTAAGAAGCTTCAGTTCTTCGATCCCGAAACCAACGAAAGTTATGTGCCTTATGTAGTAGAAACTTCCATTGGAGTGGACCGTATGTTTTTGGCTATTCTTAGTTATGCTTATAATGAAGAAGTACTCGAAGACGGTTCTACCAGAGTAGTGCTGAGCATTCTCCCTGTGTTAGCTCCAATTAAAGCTGCCATTTTGCCATTAATGAAAAAAGATGGATTGCCAGAGAAAGCACGTGAGATAATGGATGTTTTAAAATATGATTTCCTTTGTCAATATGATGAAAAAGATGCTATTGGGAGACGTTACAGAAGACAAGATGCCATTGGCACTCCTTATTGTATTACGGTAGATCACCAAACATTACAGGATAATACGGTTACCATTCGCGAACGCGACACTATGAAACAAGAAAGAATAGCTATTGATAAGATTGCTGCTATTGTAGAAGACAAAATTAGCTTTAAAAAAGCGTTTACACAATAAATAAGTACTTAAAGTGCCTAAAGTGCCTAAAGTGAGCTAAAGTACTTAAAATGTTTAAAGTGCCTAAATTGAACTAAAGTACTTAAAGTGCCTAAAGTTATGGTCTACGTAATTAACTCTAGGCACTAAAATAAAATTAACCTTAAATAATTATTTTTCTTTACCTTTACCGCAAACCATAAAAATCTAATAAGATGATAGAAGATAACCAAAACTCAACGATGCCTTTAACTCCAAAGCCCGAAGTTACACCTCAAACAAACAACAAAAAAGAAGAACCCCAAAAGGAGAAAGTTTCCTTTTTCAAATATTTAAGGAGACGATGGAGGGGTTTGCTTATTTTACTATTAATATTAATTTGTGGAGGCATGTATGGCTGGAAAGTAATTACTGTCCATCAAATGAAGAAGCAATTCACGGAAGATAGTATAATTATTATTTCTAAAACACAGGATTTCATCAAACAGAAAGATTCTACTTACCTTCGTTTGGTTGCAACTACATTTAGTTGGGCAATACGTGGTGAGATTACTCGCGGAAACTTAGAACAAGTTAATCAGTATGTATATGCTTTAGTAAAATATCCTAATTTTGCTGATATATTAATAGCCAATAACGATGGAAAAGTGATTGTATCTTCCAACAAGAAATACGAAACCACCAATTTAAATGATTTCTTTGCATTCAACTATGTAAATCTGGCTGATGTAACCGTAACAAAATATCCAGAGGATAATGATTTGTTTATCGGCATATCCCCCATTATGAATTTGAATACCAAAATAGGTACTTTATTATTTACTTTCAAAGCCAGCAAAGTAAGCATTTAATAAATTATGAATTATCTTGATATAATAATTATTATACCTTTGGCATGGGGGTTTATCAGGGGATTATTTAAAGGATTTATTATTGAAATAGCTTCGTTGGTTGCTTTGATTATTGGAATATGGGCTGGTATTCATTTTTCTGATTTACTAAGCTCGCTATTAGGCAATAAGTTTGGTTGGAGTTCGTCTTATGTCCCTATTATTTCTTTTCTCCTTATTTTTATTGCCATTGTAATTGGGGTTTTCATTATTGCCAAGATAATGGAGAAATTTGTAAACCTTCTTGCTTTGGGAATATTTAATAAATTGGCAGGAGCTATATTTGGAACATTGAAGTTTGCTATTATTTTAAGTGTCGTATTTATTATCATAAGTAAATTTGACAGCAATAGCAAGCTTATAAAACAAACAACCAAAGAAAGCGCTATATTATATAAGCCAGTTGCGAATTTAGTTCCCTTAATTATCCCTAAATTTAACAGCATTAAAACAGAAATAAAAGATATAACCAAGAAACCAACGGAAAAGGATAATATTAAGAAATGTCCATAAACAAGAACATACAAAGCGAGATGTTAGTCAAATATAATTGTTAATATTAAGTGAAACAATATAGCAAAGTGCAATTTAAAGAATATAGAAAGCTAATTTA
>MNXO01000060.1 GCA_001872995.1 Bacteroidetes bacterium CG2_30_32_10
CGCTTGTCGTTCGGACTTACGCACGGGTCGATGAAAGAAAGAGAATTTGAAAATTTGCTAATTTAGCCGAGCTTTAGATTTGGTATTAAAAAACTTCTCAGTGCAAGGTTTTTTCTAAAATTAGTTGCTTTCCTTTGCACTGATTTGCTGAGAAAGCATCATTTCTTCCTTTGTTATCAAAAGTATTATATTAATTCAGCAGACCCTATTTAAAGTTTTTGTTTCAAAACAAAATTAAGGTACTTGTTAAAAACAACGACCTTAATTTATCCTATTCGCTCATTATCTATCATTAATGTTTCTCATTCCCTTTCTTACAACAAGGAGGTAGTTTTTCGTAAGCCACCTTATCAGCAGCCACACTATCCGCATCATAGCCAAGTTTAGAAAGAGCCAATCTTAAATTGTCCGAATTGGTTTTGCTTGTTTTGTATTTGATGGTAGCAATTTTGGTATCTAAATCTAGAACAACATCTATTACGCCTTTTTCAAAAGCAATATTTTGTTCAATACGATCTTTACACATACCGCATACAGCAGAAGTTAATATTTTTATTTCATCCACTTTTTTAGTTTCCTGAGCAAAAGTAGATTTGGTTATCAGCAATACCATTATTGCCAATGCTAATGTTTTAATAACTGTTTTCATATTTATTATTTTTAAATTATTTTTTATTTTGAAGTACATAACGTTATTTAATAGCAAACCGCATACCACCATAAAATACCCTTCCAGTAATTGGACCCCAAACCATAGAAGTATCAAAATGTGTATGATAAGGTATAAAAGGTTCTGTGATAGGATCTTTCTGTGTAAAATTCATTAAATTCTCAACTCCTAAGTATACATCTATATACTTTTTAAATTTCTTTGTTATTTGTGCATTGATAATATAATATTGTGGAGTTCTTTCATAATCTTTTCTTACAATTTCAGGCATTTTACTTTGTGGAGAAATTCTTGCACTGCCGTTAAACTGAGAGGTTACATCAAACTTCCATTTGTCAAACTTGGTAGCATAAGATATGGTAACCAATCCTTTGTAACGATTCAATAACAATCGATCGACCAAAACTGAGTCAATAGTAGTTTTGGCATCATTGATACGATAAGCCAAAAGTATTGATAAGCGTTTAAAAGGTTCAAAAGTCAGTTGTGCCTGATAACTATTTGAATACGATTTGCCTTTAAGATTATAAAAGTATGCTGTTTCTGGTGCATGGTCTAAATCTACAATAACCTGATTGATAAATTCTGTTCTATAAACATCAATACTAAATTCTGCTTTATTCTTAAACAGTTTAAAGTCTTTGGTTAAATTTATACCATAATTGGCAGCTTTTTCCTGTTTTAATGGTTCGGTAACAACAAATGTTCTTTGACTTGCCAGTAGGTACAAATTCTCCGAAATAATATTGGCAGTTCTGTATCCCAACCCTGCAGAAGCTCTTAAAACGATGGTGCTATCAATCTGGTATCTTATATTTGCTCTAGGAGTAAAGAAAAGTCCATATTTGTTATGGTAATCTGCCCTGATGCCAGCAATAGCAGAAAATCTAGTTAAAAAACTATAAGTGTATTCAAAGAATGCACCAGGTACTGTTTTTTTCTATCCCAATTGTATTTCACCAACTTATAATCATACAAAGTAGTAATATCATGCATAGAAGGTGATGTACCTGCAGGATAATTATTCACCTGATAAATATACCTGAACTGAGTCTGATTATAACCTTCTTTAAAATCATCATACAAATAACTCATTCCTGTTGAATACTTATGATTTGTATTTCCTATAATCGACTGGAAAATAAGATTTGCATAAAAACTTTGTTCTTTACCATAATAATTGTTTACCCCAAAGAAACCAGACTGGTCATGATGGATACCTGAAAGTATCAAACCTACACTCTGATAAGGTTTTGAAGGAAACATAATTCCGTTTTTCCAGAATATCTCCGAACGTTTGGTATCTAATCCAAAACCATAAGGCAATGTTTTAGTATTAATTCTTGCGGTATCAAAAACAAAAGAGCTTTTATTATAATCCATGGTTCCACCACTTCGGTGTTCCTCAAGGTATTTTACACCAAATCGCGATACATATTTGTCTTTATTTATATAATCCCAACGGTTAAAAATATTAATGGTGTTTACCAAAGGTAGATCCATAAAATTCTCTCCCAGTTTAACTTTTTCACCATTTAAATTAATGGTTGTTGAATCTATACGATTAATTTTATTTCTAAAATCTGAACCATGAAGAAGAATCATTGTGCTAAGTTTGTCACCAAATTTATAAGAAGCGTTCAAATTGGCTTCCAATCGTTGATTACTATTGGCAAATACATTTACAAAAAGCTTTTCAGAAGTAGAAGGTTTTTTATATTCCACATTAATCTGACCAGTAATAGATTCGTATCCATTGATAACCGATGAAGTCCCTTTGGAAATCTGAATTGATTCCATCCACGAACCAGGGATGTAGTTTAGCCCATAAGATGAAGCCATTCCCCTTACAGAGGGTATGTTTTCTGTTTGAATTTGACTATAAATACCTGATAATCCTAATAATTGAATTTGTTTGCCTCCTGTTAATGCATCACTGTATGAAACATCAACAGAAGCATTAGTTTCAAAACTTTCTGATAGGTTGCAACATGCAGCTCTATATAGTTCACCAGTAGTTAAAACCTGAACCTGTCGTGGATTTAATTTCGAAATGTAATTATTACCCAAATCGCCCTTAACTACCACTTCATTTAATTCTTTTTTATTAGAATTTAACTGAATATCGAGATTTGTTTCAGCAGCATCAATAGTTAAAGTGTCTGATGCATATCCAACAAAACTTATTATCATTTTATAATTAGTGATACCTTTCTTTGAAAGAATAAAATGACCATTTTTGTCTGTGGAAGTTCCTTTGGTTGTTCCAAGCCAGAAAACATTGGTGCCTGGTAATGGATTTTTACTATTTTCGTTTATTAATTCATACACTGTGCCTGTAATGGTTTGGGTATAGGCATTTATAAAGTTAAAACATATCAACAACACTGTTAATATAGTTTTAATATATGTTTTTAACATAATATTGTTTGTTTAAGTTTAAATTATATAAAATAATATCTTTCTGGCTTAGTAAAACAAGAAAACTAAACTAAACAAACAAAGGAATCTTAAGCTGATTGAATGATATTATTAATGCTCTCCCGTATAATAGAGGTGGATGAAAGTAATGTGAAGCTATCTTTTCACCAATTGCTTTATTTTCAGATGAAATTTTGATTTTTATCGGAATAAAATCAGATAACAATGTAAAAGATTTATCTTCCGATAATTTAGTAACAACCGGCAACATATAGCTGCTTGATTTAATCAGTAAATGTTTATTCTGACAACATTCCGAATTATCTATACTGGTATCTGTTTCTTGTTTTGAATTAGGAGGTTCTTCAAATCTTTCGCAACAACATATTGGTTTAGATTTCACCAATTCATTAAATACAATATGTTTTGTTGTATTCATACAATCGCAGATGTGAATATATAAAGTAAATCCTGTTGAACTGATAAAAAACACTAGAACCATCAAAATAATACTTGCTTTTTTTATCCAGTTATTCATCACTATTTAGTATTTTAATATAATATATTCAAATATTACAATACAAAAATACAAAATTAAAAAGAAATTTCATAATTTTATTAAAGAAATATTAAAGAAAGACATTTGCAATACTTGGCGAGCAAACTACTTCAATATAGCAATGAACAATTTATATATTTCTTTATTAGCAAAATTTTGTTTTAATTATAAGTAAATTCCCGAATATTTCTGTTGGTTAAACAATAAATAAAATCATTTTTAGTTTTCAAATTTCTTTGAACAATTTAATTATAAATTTCTACCTTTGCACCAATATGGATGCAACACGACAAAATAAAATTGACCGCCTGATTCAGAAAGTATTAGGCGAAATATTTCAACTAAAAAGCCGTTCTTTATTCGATGGAGCTATGATAACTGTTACAAGAGTTAACGTTACAAAAGATTTGTCTCTTGCCAGAGTTTACCTTAGTTTGTTTGCTACAAAAGATCAACAAGCACTAATTGTTAAAATAAAAGCTTCCTCCAAAGAAATAAAGCGAGAACTTGCTGCTAAAGTCAAAAATCAACTTCGCCTTATGCCCGAATTAGAATATTTCTTAGATGATAGCCTCGATTATATTGAAAATATTGATAAATTATTAAAACAATAAATTTCAATTGCGATTTGCGATTTTTTAGCCCCAATCAAAAATGAATCATAAATCGTTTTTCATAAACTAATAATCAAAAAAAAACTATGCAATACGACCCCATTAAACGTTCCTTAGGAAAAGTTTTTAACAAAAAACCATTCTTAAGAAAATTATTCTATCATTTACTCGATTTATTACTTCTTCGAACTTGGCATATCAAAAAAGAAATTAGGATATGGGCGAAGAGCAGAAGCATTAATGTTAACATTTTAGATGCTGGTTCTGGCTTCGGACAATATTCTTATTTTCTTACTCGCTTCAATTCAAAATACAATATCACTGGAACCGATATTAAAGAAGAACAAATCGAAGATTGCACCAATTTCTTTAAAAAAATAGGCAAACAACAAGTAAGTTTCAAAGTTGCTGATTTAACTACTTATGTTGAAACAGAATATTACGATATGATTCTTTCGGTGGATGTAATGGAACATATTCTCGAAGATGTGTTGGTTTTTAAAAACTTTCATGCTTCGCTAAAAACAGGAGGAATGGTTTTAATATCTACTCCATCAGACCAAGGCGGTTCCGATGCTCACGACGAAGAAGACGAATCTTTCATTGAAGAACACGTAAGAAATGGATACAATATTTCAGAAATTCAAGACAAATTAAAATCAGCAGGTTTCTCTAAAACAGAAGCATATTACGCTTATGGCAAACCAGGAAGTCTATCGTGGCGACTTTCAATGAAATATCCTATTCAATTGCTTGGTATTTCTAAATTGTTTTTTATCATCATTCCGTTTTACTATTTAATTACTTTTCCATTTTGCTTGATACTTAACTATTTAGATGTAAATAACAAACAAAATTCAGGTACAGGACTTATTGTTAAAGCTTGGAAATAGTAAAAACGATGTATCAATCCAAAATAGTAAATCAAAATCGTATCTCGTAAATCAAATTTGAGACTTTCAGTTTACATAGCAAAACGATACCTTTTCTCCAAGAAAACAAACAATATCATTAATATTATTACTAAGGTATCAATTTCTTCCGTTACAATAGGGGCTTTAGCTTTAATTGTGGTGCTATCGGTTTTTAATGGTTTCGAAAAGCTAGTATTAACATTATCCAACACCATAATACCAGACATTCAGATAAGTGCTAATGAAGGTAAAACATTTGATGCGTTTACAATTCCCTCTGATAAAATTAAGAAATTAAATGGGGTTCTTTATTATTCCGAAGTAATTGAAGAAAACGCTTTATTACAATACAAGTCCAAACAATTTCTTGCAACTTTGAAAGGAGTAGGGGGCGATTACCAAAAAATGACCCGTCTCGACACAATGATTGTTCAAGGAAAATATCTTTTGAAAAACGAAAATGCTTACTATGCAATAGTAGGGCAGGGGATAGCCAATAATCTTTCGATAAACCCTAACGATTTTCTTACTCCAATTACCGTTTATATTCCTAAAAGAGGCAGAAGTGTTTCACTCGACCCTACAGAGGCTTTTAATTCTGAAAACATGTTATCTTCTGGAATTTTTTCTATTCAACAAGAATATGATATTAAATATGTGTTTGTTCCTATCGAGTTTACACGATTACTTTTGGATTATAAAAACGAAGTTACCTCCATAGAAATAGGATTGGCACCAAATGCAAAAAAAGAAGAAGTTCAGAAACAAATACAACAATTGGTAGGGAACCAATTTAAAGTAAAAAACCGATTTCAAACGCAAGAAATACTTTATAAAGTTATTAAATCAGAAAAATGGGCGGTGTTTTTTATTCTAACATTCATTTTGCTTATTGCCACATTCAACATTATTGGTTCCATTTCGATGCTCATCATTGATAAGAAGAAAGATATAGAAACATTATCGAGCATGGGAGCTGATTTAAAGCTTATCAGGCGAATATTTTTGATGGAAGGAATGCTAATTTCTTTTATTGGGGCAATTTCTGGTTTAATTTTAGGAACAATTATTTGTTTAATCCAAATAAAATTTGGTTTGTTAAAAATTGGCGCGGCTGGAAGCTTTGTTATTAACGATTATCCTGTTCATATTCAACTGATGGATTATGTATATGTTTTCTTCACAGTTATTATAATCGGTTATTTTGCAGCATGGTATCCAGTTCGTCAAATCAAAGGAAAAAATCTTTGATAACTTTTTCTTATTTTTTGCATCTTTGCATAAACAAAATTAAACCCAAATATTGAAATCAATTTTTAAGTCATCTCCGCTTTTTTTTGTGGTAATAACGGTATCACTAATAATGGTAAAATGTGCTATTATTGTTCCTCCAAGTGGTGGGGCTGTGGATGTTACGCCTCCCATTGTTAAAGAATCTTTTCCTCCTAATTATTCTTCCTTTTTTAAAGACAATAAAATTAGAATATTCTTTAACGAATATGTTCAGTTAAAAGATTACACCAATCAAATTACCATATCGCCAATCCCAGAAAATGACCCAGACTATAGTCTTAAAGGCAAATCTATTCAAGTAGAATTCAAAGAAAAGTTGAAAGATAGTATCACTTATACCATCAATTTCGGAAATTCAATTGTGGACTACACTGCTGGAAACATTTTTTCCGATTACAAATTTGTTTTTTCAACTTCAAATCACATTGATACCTCCGAAATAAGAGGTAAAATAGTTGACGCTTTTACATTGAAACCCATAGAAAAATGCTTTGCAATGATTTATAAACTCAATGTTGACTCAATTCCTATTAAAGAAAAACCACTCTATTTCGCCAAAACAGATAAATCAGGACTTTTTGAAATTAGCAATATAAGAAATGGTAAATATAAAATATTTGCCCTTATAGATGCTAATAGCAATTATCTTTACGATTTACCAAACGAAAGTATTGCTTTCATTGATACATTGGTTGTTTCAAACTTTATGATCAAACAGAAATTTATTATTGATACAACACAATTGAAAAATGATTCTATTTCAAAAGGAAATTATATAAAAGATTCTATTAAATTTAAACAAGACAGTTTGTTTGCGGATAGTATCAATAGGAGAAACACTTATAAATTATTTATGTTTCAAGAAAAAGATACCGTTCAGCAATTGCTTAAAGCTTCATTGAGCGATAATATTAAACTTACTTTTATATTTAAGCAAAGTGTAAAAAACTTACAAATCAATCCATTGAACGTTAAATTCGATTCCTTATGGAAAATCGAAGAACGCAATCCTACTAACGACACTATTATATACTGGCTGTTAAATCCTAAAAGCGATTCGTTGATACTACAAGTAGTTGATGCTGGAAAGATACTTGATACTGCAGAATTAAGAATTACCAAACAAAAAAGCATTTTGGGTAAAGGGACACCCGTTATTCCCAAAGTTACTTTTAAAACCAATATAGGGTCTGGAGGATTTGATTATTATAAATCACTTATATTATATTCTCCAACACCAATTATGCAATACGACTTTTCTCAAATAAAACTAATGGTTAAAAAGGATAGTATTCAAGATACTTTGAAATTTGCTATTCATTTCCTCGATACCATTAATAAAAAGTTGCAAATAGATTATAAATGGCTTGAAAGCAAAGATTACACTTTACTAATACCTAAAGGAACTTTTTATGATGTGAACAAAAATAAAAATGACACCATTTTAATACCATTTAAAACTAAAACATTTAACGATTATGGCACCATTCAAATTAATGTAACACTACCAGATACTTTAGAAAAAGTAAATTATATTGTTCAGTTAATGAACGACAAAGAAAATGTTTTAATAGAAAGACCAATTATTCAATCGCAGAAAATTAAATTTGATTTTGTCAATCCTGGCAAATACCTCATTAAAGTTATTAGAGATTCTAATGGAAATGGCAAATGGGACACCGGTAATTATATGAAAAAAATACAAGCCGAAAAGGTTTATTATTATCATACTTCAATCATAGTCAAAGCGGGTTGGGATATCACTGATCAAGAAGTTGATTTAAATAAAATAGCTAATCCATAGATATAAAACTATTATTAAATTGATTAGAAAATGAAGATTAAAAGCAATGATAATCAAATTCTTGAATTATTAATGTTTCATAAAAATCATCAATTTTCATAGCTATTTTATATTTAATAATATTCAGAAGCAAGATTGGTTTAAATTATACCAAGCATTCACTAAAACATTATTTGATTAATAA
>MNXO01000136.1 GCA_001872995.1 Bacteroidetes bacterium CG2_30_32_10
TTTTTATATTTCAAAGCATCAATAATCTTCAAGCACAATCTACTTCACTTATCATTGGAAACCAAAACCCTTTTAAAGTGAAGTGGAACACAATAGAAACACCTCAGTTTACGATTATTTTCCCTAAAGAAATAGAAAAAGATGCTCAAAAAGTAGCAAATACCTTAAATTATGTATATCCTTATGTGGCTAAAACCTCTGCAAAAATTAAACCTTTAAATGTGGTTTTACAAACCAATTTAGCCGAATCAAATGGTTTTGCTACCATCACACCGCGAAGAATGGAATTTTACAACACCCCTCCCCAAACTCCCTTTGCCGGAACGCTGGATTGGTATAGTTTGCTGTCGATTCACGAATTAAGACATATCACCCAATTTTCTCGTTGCGATAGAGGCTTTACTAAAATTGCTCATATACTTTTCGGAAATTCAATGCAGAATGTGATGATGATGACGGCTATGCCTAATTGGTTTTTTGAAGGCGATGCTGTTGCTACCGAAACTGCGCTTACCAATTCTGGAAGAGGCAGATTGCCCCAATTTAATGTAGAAATGCGTTCCCTTTTATTTGCTGGCAAACGCTATGATTACGAAAAAGTATTCTTTGGTTCTTATAAAAATTGGTATCCTTTAGATGCTTCTTACTCTTTTGGTTACCAGTTTGTAACATTTATCAGAAATACTTATGGCTTAGGAGCAATGAATAAACTGGTTAAAAAAGGTGCAGGAATGTCTATCAATCCTTATTTATTTAGTTGGGCTATGCGGAGAGCCACTGGTCATACGCCAAGTACCAATTATCAATTAATGTTAAACAAACTCGATTCAACCTGGAATGCTCAATTAGAAGGAATTAAATTTACAGAGGCAACTCCTATTACAAAGCCTGAAAAAAATAACTGGACATACAACAACTTTGCAAAATATACCAATGATGGCAACATCATCGTGAGTCGCTATGGACAAGAAGACATATATCAGTTGGTACTGATAAATCCTAAAACCAATCAAGAAAAAAAACTTTATTCTTCATACTTAATGAGCAATGATGTTCCTTTTTCTGTGTCACAATATCAATTAGTATGGGCAGAAACAAAAAACGATATACGATGGGGCAATAGAAGTTATTCAAACATTAAAACCTTAGATATCAATACCGGAAAATTAAATACAATTACCAAAAAAGCCAAATACTATGCACCTGCTATTGACCCAAGTGGCAAACAAATCGTTTGTGTAGAGTATAATAATAAAAATATTTGTAGTTTGCTGATTTTGGATGCGATCACAGGGCAAATATCAAAGCGAATTCCAAACCCAGAAAACGAATTGTTTCAAACACCCACTTGGTCGAACGATGGCAAAAATATTGTCTTCATTAAATTACATCCCACCAAAGGAAAAGCACTTTGTTTATTAAACATTGAAACAGGAATTACCGAAAACTTGATAGATTATAGTAACGAAAACATTGCGTATCCTGTTTGTGATGGGAATTATATCTATTACGATTCGCCTATTTCTGGTATTGATAATATTTATGCCATTTCTATTAATACAAAAGAAATATTTCAAGTTACATCGCGTAAGTTAGGTTCCTACTATCCCGCTATTTCTAATGATGGAAGCAAACTTCTTTTTTCTGAAGCCACAGACCAAGGGTATATGCTTATGGAAATGCCTTTAGACAGCCTTAAATGGTTGCCTTTAAATAAAGTTGAAAAAAGATTAGATAATAGTTTTAACATTCTTGTAGAACAAGAGCAAAAAAAGTCTATTCTCGATAGCGTTCCTACTAACAATTATCAAGTTTCCAAATATGCTTTAACGCCATTTAAAAGGAATGCTTATTCTTGGTATGTTTTATCATTACCAACGGCTATAAATCTTTCATTAAAATCACAAAATCCCTTGAGTTCATTTGCTACTGAGGGGGCTTATAATTACAATTATAATGAAAACGCCAACAGTTTTCAATTAAATACCAGCTATGCCGGCTTGTATCCTATTATTAATATGGGCGGAATTGTTGGCAGAAGAGTTTCTACTTATGATTCAATAACAAATGTTCCTAACATACTAGGAGATAGCACAAAGGCATACACTTATAGTTGGAATGAAAAATCAGCCTATTTTGGATTGGAACTCCCTTTAAATTTGTCTTCTGGAAGCTATGTTTCAAATCTCACTTTAGCAGTAAATGCTGCATATACTAATATTTCTGATTTGCATCGTTTCGAACTATTTAAAAATAGTAATGGTACATTTTTCCCCATCACCTATTCATTAGATTATTCCCGAAGAACTAGTTGGCTTCGCGATATGTTACCCACTTGGGGTCAAACAATTCATTTAAGTTATGCGCATACTCCTTTTAATGGCGATTTTAATGGCGATTTATTATCAGCTCAAGGAGTATTCTATTTTCCAGGCATTATAAAACATCACAGTTTGTTTTTTGAAGCAGCTTACGAAAAACAAAACCCTGTCAATTATCGTTTTGAAAGCAAAATATTATTTCCACGTGCTTATAAATATGTATTTGAAAAAGAAATTCTTAAAGGAAGTGTTAATTATACTTTTCCTATTGCATATCCCGATTTTAGTTTAATACATTCTTTGTATTTTAAACGTTTGGCTGCTAACCTTTTTTACGATTATGGAATTGCTAAAAGTACGCAAACAAACTATTATCGTTCTACTGGTATTGAATTGAAAAGCGAAACATTTGTTTTTCATATTCCAATTCCTTTTATTGTTGGGCTGAGAGGTTCTTATTTGTTCGATAATATTGACAATGAATATAATATTGAAGGAATATTTGCTTTGAGTTTTTAAAGCTAAATGAATATAAAAAGCACTGTTTTAACTTAATTCAACATATTGCCTTGATTGACTTTTCGGGGCAAGTAGCACAAATAATTTAATAATTGATGAATATACTAATTGTTGCAGCCACTATTTCTGAAGTTTTGCCTTTTATTAATACATTAAAATTAAAAGAAAAAATAACTTACAAGTGCTACATTGGAGAATACAATAATTACCAAATAGATTTATTGATAACTGGTATTGGAATGATTGCAACTACATATAATCTTACAAAAACAATCACTTTAAATAAATATGATATTGCAATCAATGCGGGGGTGGCAGGTAGTTTTAGCAAAGACCTTCCTAATGGCGAAGTTGTCAATGTAGTAGAAGACAAATTTTCGGAACTGGGAGCAGAAGACGGACTATCTTTTGTTGCTTTCAACGAATTAAATATAGAACCTCATAATATTGAAAAAATAACTAATCCACTTGTAAACTACCCAAAAACAATGGGATGTTTAAAAAAAGTAAAAGGAATTACTGTAAATACAGTCCATGGAAATGAGAAAAGCATTAATGATATTATAAAAATAGATAATCCTGATATTGAAACAATGGAAGGAGCTGCCTTTATGTATGTTTGCTTGTTTGAGAATATAAAATTTATTCAATTAAGAGCAATTTCTAATCGTATCGAAAAAAGAAATAAGGAAAATTGGAATATTCCTCTTGCAATTAAAAACTTAAATAATACATTACTTTCAATTCTTCAAGAAAAAATTATATTCTAAGTCTTGAGGATTGGTTTTTTTTATATACTTTTAAAATTTATAAAAAAACATGTATTTTTACTTCATTTTATTTGTGATTGATAAAAAACGCAACAACTTAAAATATGAAAAAAATAATAGAATGGTATAATAACTTGAAATTATCAACAAAAATGGTTACTTATATACTTTCCATTTCGTTGGTAATAATAACTCTTACCATTGGTTATATTGTGATTAGCTCAAAAAATTTAGCTTTAAAAGATGCTTCAAATTATGTAGATGCCTATACACGAGAATATGCCAATCTCACCAAGTCAGATATAAACGTAGATATTATTGTTGCTAGGTCTATGGCTCAAGCTTTTCAAGATTATAAAAACTTTCCTATCAATGAAAGAGTTGAGCTTTTTAAAGGAATTACAAAACAAGTGATTTCTAATAATCCCAACTTTTTATCAGTCTATTCTCATTGGGAAATAGCCGCATTAGATTCTTCTTGGGATAAAGATTATGGAAGAGTTAGATTTACATTTTATAAAGCTAACAATACTATTGTTTATCGTCAAGATTCTATGAACCTTACTGGTGATGTTCCTGGTAGTCCTTATTATGTTATGAAAACTACCCATTGCGAATTGGTTGAAGATCCTTATTGGTGTACCTATACCAAGAAAAAAGAAGATGAAGTTCTCGAAACAAGTGTTTGTGTGCCAATTATGGACAATGAAACTTTTGTGGGTAGAATTGGGATTGACTTAGCCATTGAACGTTTCATGAAAATAACCGATAAAATTAATCCTTTCGAAAATAGTTACTCTTTCTTGGTGTCTAACGAAAGTAATTTTATTACATCACCCCGAAAAGACAAAAATTTGGTAGGAAAACCACTTGAAAAAGAAAAACAAGAAATTTGCAAAAAATTTGGGGTGTTAGAGAAAATTAAAAAAGGAGAAGCATTTTCATTTATTACAAAAGAAAATGGAATCAACTATTATTATTCTTTTGCACCTGTTGCCATTGGAAATACAAATACGCCATGGTCGCTTGCTATTGTTGTACCAATAGATGTGGTTATGCAGGAAGCAAATTCAACTTTCTTGAAATCAATTTTTATTGGATTAGCAGGACTTCTCTTATTAGGGTTTAGTGTATATTTTGTTACTAAAAGAATTGTATTGCCTATTCGTAATACAACCAATGCTTTAATTGAAATGTCCACTACTGGCGTTATTGATCAATCAAGAAAAGTTTTCTTTAATAGTAATGACGAAATTGGGAAAATGGCTAATTCTCTCAACAAACTTATGGATGGACTCATCAATACTGCTCAATTTGCCAAACAAATAGGAGCAGGAAACCTAAAAACTAAATTCAACCCACTTAGTGAAGGCGATATTCTTGGAAACTCATTAATAGAAATGCAAGTAAGCTTGCAAAAAGCCGAAGAGGAAGATGAAAAAAGAAAAATAGAAGATGATAAACGTAACTGGGCAACAGAGGGAATTGCTGTTTTTAGTGATATTCTGAGACAAAATAACGATAATATTGAAGCTCTTTCATTTAATATTATTAAAAATCTTGTTGAATACGTCAAAGCTAACCAAGGAGGTTTTTTTATTGTAAATGACAATGAAAAAGATCATTTTCTTGAAATGTCTGCTTGTTATGCCTATGATAGACAGAAATTTGTGCAAAAGAAAATTTATGCTGGCGAAGGACTTATAGGCGCCTGCTATCAAGAGAAAGAAAGTATTTATCTTACTAATATTCCAGATGATTATATTCATATTACTTCTGGCTTAGGAGATGCAAGTCCTCATTCATTACTTATAGTGCCTCTTAATCTTAATGACGAAATATACGGAGTGATAGAATTAGCGTCTTTCCAATTATTTGAAAAACACGAAATAGAATTTATAGAAAAAGTAGGTGAAAGCATTGCTTCTACTATTTCAAACGTTAAAATTAATAGCAAAACAGCAATTCTACTTCGCCAATCTCAAGAACAAGCTGAGGAAATGAAAACCCAAGAAGAAGAAATGAGACAAAATATGGAGGAATTAACTGTTACCCAAGAAGAATCAGCCAGAAAAGCTGAAAAAATGGAACAAATGGTCGCAGAAATGCACAAACAGGCAATTATAATGCATCAACAAGAAGAAAAAATGAAAGAAGCAGCAAAAGAGGCTGAAGGAGTGATGAATGCTCTAAATGCTGCTAATTATGCTATAGAATATGATTTAAAAGGACGAATTATCTCTATTAATGATAATTATCTTCAATTTATTCACAAAAATAGAGAGGATGTGATTGGAACTCACCATTTAGATAACATTTCTTTTGAATCTGATAAAGCAAAACAATACGAAATGTTCTGGCAAGATTTGTTAGATGGCAAGAGCCAGAAACTTAAAACTAAGGTGGAAATAGATAATAGAACTTTCTGGTTGATGGAAACTTACAGTCCAATAGTTGATAACAATGGCAATACGCTTAAAATTATTAAAATTGCTATTGATATTACTGAAAATGTGATGAAAGAAGAAATTATCAAACAACAGGTGGAAGAAATGAAATCTAGCGAGGAAGAACTCAAACAAAATATTGAAGAATTGCAAACAGTGCAAGAACAAATGAAAACTAAAGAATTTCTCGTTAAATTGCTAGCCGAAGAAATGAAAATTGATGAGGGCAAACTTTATAATATGATTGATAAAATTAAAAGTTAAAATAATATTAATTGGAACAAAGTATTTAGTTCATTGTAATTATTTAATAGCACTTGCTACTAAATTTAATAATTAACTACTTGCTACTAACTACTAAATACTAACTACTAAATACTAATTACTAACTTGTATAAATACGAAATCGCTTTAAGCCTAATTAAAGGTATTGGAAATATTAGAGCCAAAAACCTTATTGCATACTGTGGTAGTGCCGAAGCAATTTTTAAAGAGAAAAAACAAAATCTGCTCAAGATTCCTGAAATTGGAGAATATTGTATAAAATTTTTACTTAATCAAGAGGTACTTGCTAGAGCGGAGGAAGAATTAGATTTTATAAACAAAAATAATATAACTCCCTTTTTTTATCTTGACGATAATTACCCTAAAAGGTTGAAACATTGCGATGATAGCCCTATCATACTTTATTTTAAGGGAAATTGCGATTTCAATATGCAGAAAGTTATTAGTATTGTTGGTACCAGAAGTGCTACTGATTATGGTAAAGATTTCTGTAATAAGTTTATTAATGAAATTGCACAACACCAAATATTGATTATTAGCGGTCTTGCTTATGGTATTGATATTTCTGCTCACAAAGAAGCCATAAACAAAAATATTCCAACGGTTGGGGTTTTAGGACATGGCTTAGATAGAGTTTATCCCAGTATGCACACTTTATATGCCAATAAAATGATTGAAAATGGGGGATTGCTTACCGAATTTATCAGTAATACAAAGCCCGATAGAGAAAATTTTCCAATGCGCAATCGTATAATTGCTGGCTTATCTGATGCCGTAATTGTTGTTGAAGCTGGAGAATCTGGTGGAGCTCTAATAACTGCAGAAATTGCAAACACTTATAACAGAGATGTTTTTGCGGTGCCCGGTAGAATTAATGATGAATATTCAAAGGGCTGTAATAAGCTTATTAAAATTAATAAAGCAGCTCTAATTCAATCAGCAAAAGATTTAGAATATATTATGGGCTGGGAAATTAATAAAGACAAGCCAACTTCTACTCAAAAGCAACTTTTTGTTGAATTAACAACCGATGAAGAGAAAATGGTATCAATTATCAAAACCAATGGCGAAACAAGTATTGATATGCTTGCAATTCAATCTCAAATGAACATGAGCAAAGTGTCAATGATTATGCTTAACTTAGAATTTAAAGGTATGGTGCGTTGCCTGCCCGGCAAACTTTACAAACTAGCCTGATTGGGGCGAAAAGGCGAATTGCGCCGATGAACCTTTATAGCTCTAAAAGAAAATATAATAATTAAAATTAGAACTACCATAGATAATATAGTTAATCCTGGCATGTTTTGTTGAAACAAAAAGAAATCATAAGCTCCATGTGCTAAAGCAGCCATCAATAATCCTGTTAATAGATATAAAAAACTGTTTTTTCTGAATTTTGCAAGCCCTACGTAATATCCCATAATAATAGCAAACGCTGCGTGAGCAGGAACCGCAGTAAACATGCGCACAAAACCTGTAGAAAGCCCTCCATTTATAACATAAAAAATATTTTCTGCTGTTGCAAATCCCATAGAAACCATCACTGCATATATAATGCCATCAAATGGTTCATTAAAATCCTTTTTCCTATATATATATATCCGAATGAAAAAGAATTTGCTAAATTCTTCGCCTAATCCAACAAAACAAAATGCGTAGATAACTGTTATTGCAATGTTATTTGCTACATCATAATCAGAAAAGCCTGGTATTATTTCAATTATAATGGCAGGAATAATACTCAAAACGCCAAACAAAAAGCATTTAATTAATAAATGAATGGGTTCTTTTTCAAACTTATCTCTATAATAGACAAACAATATAATTGCAAATATAGGAGCAATGGCAAGTGAAAGTGTTAAAAAAAAATAAAACATTTCTTTAAGGAATATTGAATATTTTAATTTATTTTTCAAATCTAAGTATTTTTTTGTAAATCGCTTTGTTTTTATTAATTTTTATTTATTTTGATTAT
>MNXO01000117.1 GCA_001872995.1 Bacteroidetes bacterium CG2_30_32_10
TTTATTTTGATTATACATTAAAGGTTTTCAATGTGCCATGTTCTTTAAAATTATCACAAACAATTGTTTATACTAATAAAATTCCGATATTTGTTGCCAATTATTTAAAATTATTAAATTATTATGGCAGACGATAAAAAGATAATATTTTCTATGGTAAATGTTAGTAAAACATTTCCACCGCACAAACAGGTATTGAAAGATATTTATTTATCTTTTTACTATGGCGCAAAAATAGGTATTATAGGGTTAAATGGTTCTGGAAAGTCCACATTATTAAAGATTATTGCAGGGGTAGAAAAATCATTTCAAGGCGAAGTGGTTTTTTCTCCTGGATACAAAGTAGGATATTTAGAACAAGAACCAAAACTTGACGATACTAAAACTGTTAAAGAAGTAGTTCAAGAGGGAGTTCAGGAAGTTGTTGATATTCTTAAAGAATACGAAGAAATAAATAATAAATTTGCCGAACCTATGAGCAACGAAGAAATGAACAAACTCATAGAAAGACAAGGTGAAATCACTGAGTTGATTGACCATCACGATGCTTGGGAATTAGATGCTAAATTAGAAAGAGCGATGGATGCCTTGCGTTGCCCCGAAGGAGATACTCCAATATTAAATCTTTCGGGCGGTGAACGTCGCCGTGTTGCTTTGTGCCGTTTGCTTTTATCTGAACCTGAAATTCTTTTATTAGATGAGCCTACCAACCATTTGGATGCAGAATCTATTGATTGGTTGGAACAGCATTTACAACAATACAAAGGTACCGTTATTGCAGTTACGCACGATAGATATTTTCTTGATAATGTGGCAGGTTGGATTCTCGAATTAGATAGGGGAGAAGGCATACCATGGCAAGGGAATTACTCTTCTTGGTTAGAACAAAAAACAAAACGTCTTGCTGCTGAAGAAAAAACAGAAAGTAAACGTCGTAAAACTTTAGAACGAGAATTGGAATGGGTTAAAATGGGAGCTAAAGGACGTCATGCAAAAGGAAAAGCAAGACTCTCTGCTTACGATCAATTGTTGAACGAAGACATAAAACAAAAAGAGGACCGTTTAGAAATGTTTATTCCGAATGGTGCACGACTCGGAAACGTTGTTATTGAAGTACAAAATGTTTCCAAAGCTTTTGGTGATAAGTTGCTCTACGAAAATTTAAATTTTTCATTACCACCTGCTGGAATAGTTGGAATTATCGGTCCTAACGGTGCTGGCAAAACTACATTGTTTAGAATGATTATGAATCTTGAAAAACCTGATGCAGGTAATTTTAAAGTGGGAGAAACAGTTACTATTGGTTATGTTGACCAAAGTCATGCGGACATAAATCCTGAAAAAACGGTTTGGCAAGTGCTTTCTGGTGAAAATGAAATTATTAATATTGGCGGAAGACCAATGAATTCAAGAGCTTATGTTTCTAAATTTAATTTTAGTGGGGCAGACCAAGAAAAGAAATGCGGAGTGCTTTCGGGTGGTGAACGCAATCGCCTCCATCTTGCGATGACGCTGAAACAAGAAGCCAATGTATTGCTATTAGACGAACCTACCAACGATATTGATGTTAATACACTTCGTGCTTTAGAAGAAGGTTTAGAAAGCTTTGCAGGCTGTGCCGTTATTATTACCCACGACAGATGGTTTTTAGACCGTATTGCTACTCATATTCTCGCTTTTGAAGGCGATTCACAAGTATATTTCTTCGAAGGTTCTTATTCTGAATATGAAGAAAACAGAAAGAAACGTCTGGGTGATGAAGCCCCTAAGCGAATAAGATATAGAAAACTAAAAAAAGATTAATAAGTTATTCCTTTATAATAATTTGATTGAAAATTATGATGCAATAAGCTTGATTAGAATCAAAAATAAATATTCCCAAAATAGGATACTTATAAATATTATTTATAATTTAGCAGCCACTTATTTTATACAATTATTATAACATTATTTTATATAGATATGGAAAACATTGATTGGAAAAACTTGCCATTTGGTTATTTTAAAGCCGATTACAATATTCGCTGCTATTGGAGAGAAGGCGAATGGGGCAAAATTGAAATTTCTTCTTCCGAAACCATTAATATACATATTGCAGCAACCTGCTTACATTATGGACAAGAAGCTTTCGAGGGCATGAAAGCTTTTAAAGGCAAAGACGGTAAAATAAGAATTTTTCGCTGGGAAGAAAATGCCAAACGTATGCATAACTCTGCAGATGCTTCTATGATGGCTGCTGTTCCTAACAACCTATTTAAAGAAGCGATTGTTAAAGCCGTGAAATTAAATGAAAAATATGTTCCTCCTTTTGGTAGTGGAGCTTCTTTATACATTCGCCCTTTGCTAATTGGCACTGGTCCTCAAGTAGGTGTTAAACCTGCTAAAGAATTTATGTTCTTGGTTTTTGTGGGTCCAGTTGGTCCTTATTTTAAAGAAGGTTTTAATCCTGTTAGCATTCAAATTGCTCGCGATTACGACCGTGCTGCCCCTTTAGGAACTGGTCATGTTAAACTCGGCGGTAATTATGCAAGTAGTTTAAAAGCTTCTGAAAGAGCCCACGATGAAGGCTTTTCTTCTGTTTTGTTTTTGGATGCCAAAGAAAAAAAATATATCGATGAGTGTGGCCCCGCCAATTTCTTCGCAATAAAAGGTAATTCATATATTACTCCAGATTCTACCTCTATTTTGCCTTCTATTACTAATAAAAGTTTAATTGATTTAGCCAAAGAGATGGGTATGAATATTGAAAAGAGACATGTACCTGTAGAAGAACTTGCTAATTTTGATGAAGTTGGTGCTTGTGGGACTGCCGCTGTGATTTCTCCTATCAAAAAAATTGTGGATAGACAAACTGGAAAGGTATATGAATACTGCAAAGATGGTAAAGTAGGTCCCGTTTCTCAAAAATTGTACGACCGATTATTGGGAATTCAAACCGGAGAAGAGAAAGACAAATTTGGTTGGAATTACATCGTTGAATAATTTCTTTAAAACATTTGGTATAAAGTAATATACTGATTTAGGGTTTTTAATTTTGAGCATAGTTTAGCTTTGAATTTTAAACCCTAAATTATTTTTATACCATTTGCATTCAAAAAGATAATCCCAAACCGAAATCCAAAGCAACAATAAAAATAATTTTGTAATTTTACCCAGCAAGTTATTTCATAACATGCACAAACATTAAGCAAAATTTTTATAATGATGAATATAATAGCATATAGTACCGAAAAATTCCTTAAAAACGCTGCCAATCGACATAAAGCATTCTATTTTAATTACTACACTGCCGAAAACAATAATTTTGAAGAAGCAACCAATAAATGGGCTGATAAAAAGGAGTTATTAATAACAATTTCTTCGGAAATTAACGATGGTAACCTTACTTGGCAAAATCAAAGTTTTTTAAATAACGAAAAAAACTTAAGTGGCGTTGAGTTTAATAAACTTCATGCAAACAAACCTTTGCAAGCGCTACATTTTACAAATATGGAGTATTCTTTATTTAATGCTTGCAAAATTAATGTTATTTCCGATTCTAAAGATAAATTTCACGACCAACCTCCTGTTTTTTTGGGTAGCAAACTAAACCATAGTTATTTCAAAAATTGTGTTTTTCAAAACGTTTCCTTCCTTACGGGTGAGTTTCAAAATATTGTTTTTTATAATTGCACTTTCGAGCATGTCTCTTTCAATAAACACAACGATGGTATTTATAAAAATATTTTTTTCCAAAATTGCATTTTTACCAAAGTAGATGTGGAGAATCTTAAATTAAAAAGCTTCTGTTTTTGGGGTAATTGCTCTTTTGAAGGATTAAAATTTGGATTAAATACCTTTCCTAAAAAAGAAATTATTGGTAAAAACATCATCGATTTATGCAAAAAATGGGACGAAGCATCCTTTGAAACCCGAAAACAGCATCGTTATATGGGTGGTCATTACAATAAAATTGAAATAGAAACAGTAAGCGACGAAAACGCTTCAGAAAGGGTTATTAAATATGCATCTACCAAAAACTGTTACGATGGTTTAATTGAATTATATAAATACATTTTCGATTACGAAGACAAATTTGGCGAACATGGACTTTCTTTAAAATTAAATTATTATTTTAAATGGCTACTTGACGAAAGAGACAAGCTAAATAATAAAAAGCACATCCATCGCCGTATCTTTTTATCTCGCTATATTTTAGGGTATGGTATTAAAGCTGAAAAACCTTTTTATGCTTACCTGTTAATGATTTTAATTTTTTCTTTCTTATATGTTTTTACAGGCTTAAAAATAGATAACCAATCTATTCATCATTACAACCTACTCGATTTCTTCCAATCTAATCAAACTTTATACGATTATGGCTATGCCTTGTACTTTAGTGTCGTTACATCTACAACCATTGGGTTTGGAGACATCCGACCCGATAGCGGTATTACAATGACACTTGCTTGTATTCAAGGATTATTAGGTATTTTTCTTACAACCATGTTCACTGTTGTTTTTGGACGGAGGTTTTTTAAATAACCATCTATTCATCTATTTTATTTGTAAATTTGTTAAAAACTAAAAAAACATGAAAAAACTAACTTTATCTTTAATTTGTTTGTCATTTATTTTTTTGACAGCACAATCACAAATTGTAAACATTGCAGATGTTAATTTTAAAAAAGCCTTGATTGAGCAAGGAGTAGA
The DNA here is from genome assembly GCA_001872995.1 of Bacteroidetes bacterium CG2_30_32_10. GTDB lineage: Bacteria > Bacteroidota > Bacteroidia > Bacteroidales > CG2-30-32-10 > CG2-30-32-10. The sequence continues at coordinate 4,693 of MNXO01000117.1, forward strand.
TAAAAACAATGATGGGCAAATACAGCAGAGCGAAGCTCAGCAAATAGATTCTTTAAAATTTATTGATATTTCTATTGAAAGTTTATCTGGAATTGAGGCTTTTACAAGTTTAACAAAATTAATTTGTTCTAACAACCAACTTAAATCCATTGATGTTTCTAAAAACATTGCTTTAAAATATTTATGGTGCTACTATAACGAGCTTACAACCATCGATATTAGCAAAAATACGGCTTTAATCAATTTAATTTGCTCCAACAATCTTCTTACAACCATTGATATTAGCAATAATACATTTTTAACTAATCTAATTTGCTCTAACAATCAACTCAAAATCATTGATATTAGCAAAAATGTTAATCTAACAAGTTTAATATGCTCCAACAACCAGCTCACTTCCATTGATGTTAGCCAAAATACCAATTTAACCTATTTATATTGTTACAATAACCTATTTACTTCTATTGATGTAAGCAAGAATACGGCTTTAATATATTTATGGTGTTATAATAACCAACTCAAAACCATTGATATTAGTAATAATACTGCATTAACAGAATTATATTGCTACAACAATCAAATTACATACTTAGATTTTAGCAAAAATAACGCTTTAACTTATTTGTATTGCTACAACAACCAGCTTACAAATATTGATATTAGCAAAAATTCAAATTTAATAGAATTAAATTGCAATAAAAATAAACTCACACACCTAAATATTAGCAAAAATATGCTTTTAACTGCCTTATATTGTTTAGATAACCCTAATTTAAAAACAATCTGCTTAAATAAGAGTCAATTTTCTTTCACCAAAACCAATGCAGACAATTGGCAAAAAGATCAACTAACTTCTTGGGATGCTGATTGTAAGTAATTTAATAAGGTTTTGTTTATGAATATTGGAGATAGGTTAATGCCCTACGGGCGACCACTTTGCTTTTGTGATTATCTTTTTTTATTGATATTAAAGCCCAAACGGGTTATTCTATTCAGATAAAAGTTTAAATTATAATGATATGCATTATATGTTGTTTTATCTTTTCCCCGTGAGGGAATAATATCAATAGAATCAAAATTCAAGCATTTTCTTTTTTCCAGAGGGAATATACATTAGCGAACAGAACATATTATAAAATAAAAGCTTAATATTTTCCACATTATTATAAAACAGAACCTTTAATAATAATAAAATTACAATATGTCCATTTTAAAATGATGACTAAATTTATTCCGTTTTAAAATCTTGATGATGTTTTTTACAAATAATTTGAGCAACATCCCTTGCGGTTTTTATGGCAATAGGCAAGCCCCCACCAGGCACAGACCAATGGCTGGCAAAATAAAATTGCTTAAGTCCCGGCAATTGATAAGCAATGGGTGAAGCAGCCATTAAATCTTGTTCTGGCAACCAGCCCTGCACACTCCCTTTCCAGTTGTTGGTATATCTATAATAAGTTGCTGGAGTGGCAATATCAATTACTTCAATATATTGTTTGATATTTCCAAATTTGTTTTCCAAAATACCAATCACCTCTTCAGCAAATGTTTCCTTATTTTTAAGATAGTTTTCTTTGTCATTACTACGCATAGCAATCCAATAATCGCTATTACGCGTACAAAAGCTCACAGAAACCACCGTTTTCCCTTCACTCGTTAAGTGGGGGTCATAATTATAAAAATGAACCTCAATCCTATTATATATTGTCCCATCAGGCGAAACCAATTCATGTTCGAGCGGAAACCTAAATAAATGAGGCTCGTCTTTAAAACTTCGCGATATCCCCAACGAAATTAAAACCATAGAATAAAAAACACGTAATTTCTTTTGCGATCTTAGCTCCACAATCTTTTTATCTAAAAACTTCCCATCCAAAGCCTCAAAAACAGTATAATGCCAATCGGCAGCCGAAATAGTAATTTCCGAAAAATCTTTTGTGCCATTGCCCAGCAACAAACCCTTTGCAATACCATTTTCTGTGATTATTTTTTCAACTGCATTCGAAAAATTAATTTTGCCACCTAATGAAACATACTTTTCCTCCATCTTTTTGGCAAATAGATAAGAGCCACCTATAGGATAACCAGCACATTTATTATCACAAAAAGCAAGAGGCACTGATATAAGAATCAATTTCAAATTTTCTCCATCAAACAACAGCTCAAAAGCCTCTTTGATAAACGGGTTTTTTAATCTCTTGGCAAAAGAGTAATTGGTAACTTTCCTCCATTTCAAATACAAAAACACAAAGGGCAAATATTTAATATAAATTGCATAATCTTTGATACTTCGGTATCCAGGAATTTTATCTACCAATGGAGGCAAACTATACTTCTGTATTTCTCGAATCGATTGTGTAAACTTTTTAATCGTTCTTGCATCTTCAGGAGCATGCTCTATCAAATAATCCTCCAATTGCTTAATATCTGTATATAAATGAAAAACTTTGCCGCCATATTTATCCGTATGCTGCTTTAATTCGAAATCAATTTTGGTTTGGTGGTTCACAAAATCAACAGACTGCATATCTATAAGTTCGCACCATAGCTTATAAAAGGGACTATATTTGTTGGAACCCATCAACCAATGCAAGCAGCCATCGAAAGTATAATCGCCCCGTTTCCAACTGGTGCACAAACCGCCTGAAGTAGCATTTTTTTCAAATATTTGAGTCTCAAAACCATTCATTTGCAAGTAACATCCAGCCGACAAACCCGAAACACCCGCACCAATTATGTTTATTTTCATTGAATAACTATTTAAATGAACAGATTTGCATTAATAAAAAAAAATACTGCAATTTAACCCTTTTTACTTATTTGTTCAAGCAATTCTGGCTTAAGAATGGTAATTTCCTTTGCCTTTAAATCAATAATTCCTTCATTGCATAAATCAGTTAATATACGACTAATACTTTCTCTCGAAGTTCCAATCAAATCCCCCAATTCATTTCGAGATAAAGGCAAAATAAAAGTATTTTTGTGGTAGATATGCTGCGATAAACTCAATAATGTTTCGGCAATTCTCCCTGGTATTTGCTTTTGCGATTGATTTACACAACGCAAGTCATCAAGTAGCTCATTTCTACACAAATCAATAATTAATTCATACGCAAATTTGCCATTATCATGGATAAGTTTTTTAAAATGATTAGCATCAATAAAACAAACAGAAGTATCTTCAATGGCAGTAGCTGAATATTGATTGATTTTATCACCAAAAGTAGTAGGAATCCCTAAATATGAAGGAGCTTTAACAATCCTTAATATTTTTTCTTTGAAAGGACCTTGCATGTGAACTTTTGCCAAACCAGTTTTTAAAAAAATAATATTCGTTGAATAAGAGTTTTGTTTAAAAATAAGGTCTCCTTTTTTAAAATTTACTTCCACTCTATTTTGAGTCATGTATTCAAGCTCTGATTCTTTTAACAATCTTGCTGCAGGCGATTTATTGATACAATCTTTGCAATTTAGTTCTTTCATAATATTGAAAGTAAAATTATTAAACGAATACTTTTAATCTCAGGCACTCCATTCGCAAGGCACTTTAAGTACTTCTTTTACTTTTGTCTTCATTTCATAAATAGTAAAGATAAATGAAATAAAATTAATGTGAGCTAA
>MNXO01000164.1 GCA_001872995.1 Bacteroidetes bacterium CG2_30_32_10
ACGAGGAGAGGGCAAAATTAAACTTTATCCATCAGGGCGAAGGGAAAGATTTTTTCTTTCTCCTTTGTCTTGAAAAATATTAATAAATTGTTTTCCTCGTTAAAAGTTGCATTAATTACTTGAATTTAGGTTTCAAAAAACCATAGATTCACAAATATGTTATTTTATTTATTACAACTTCGTTGAATTGAATGAATTAAAATCTGTGAATCTGTGGCTAATATTTGTTTATTTTTGACTTTAAAATTAAAGGTGATGCCATGACAATTTTGAGCAATAAAAAATCTTCTATTATTAAATTTATTTTAATTGTTTGCATAATAGTCAGCTTTTGTATTCCTTCTTATTATATTGTCCTCAACAAATTAAAAGGAACAGAACTAAATATGCCGGGCTTTATGTTAGGTGCTCTGTTTTCTTTTATTGTTACTGCTTGCATTGCTTCAGCCAATTTTACAGTTTTTGCTTTTGTTAAAAAAAAACTACCTTGGCAAAAAGACAACAAGAAGCGTATTATAATTGAGTTATTACTCACTTCTTTTAATGCAAGTGTTATAATTGTATTGATAATATTGGTTTTTAACTATTTTTTTGAAAATACACATACTTGTGATGTAGATTTCAGGGTAAATATTTTCGAAAACATCATCATTGCAAATATTGTAAACCTTATTGTGATGTCCATTCTCGAAGGTATTTTCATTTTTGAGCAATGGAAACAAAGCATACTCGAATCCGAAAAACTAATGAGAGAGAAAGCCGAATCGCAATATGCAGCATTGAAAAGTCAGATAAATCCACACTTTTTGTTCAACAGTTTAAATACACTTTCATCTCTTATAACCACTTCGCCCGATAAGGCGGTAGAATTTACCAACAGGTTTTCTAAAATATACCGTTATGTTTTGGATGTTAGCGAGAAAGTTTTGGTGGAATTGAAAGAAGAAATTCAATTTATCAATAATTACTGTTATTTGCAAAAGATTAGATTTAATGACAACCTAATTATAGATATTAAAATAGAGGCTAAAGAATTGAATACATACGTACCTCCTTTATCCCTCCAGTTTTTGATTGAAAATGCCATTAAGCACAACGAAATTTCTAATGAAAAACCTTTAACCATATCAGTGAGTTGCGATGTAGATTATTTGATAGTTAGAAATGTTTTACAAAATAAGATTTCAGTTGAACCTCAATCGGGTATTGGCTTGAATAACCTAAAAGAACGCTACGCCCATTTCACTGACCTGAAGCCTGAATTTTATATTTCAGGTAAAGAATATATTGCTAAAATACCTTTATTAAAAGAAAATGAATAATGATAAAAATTGTAATCATTGAAGATGAACGAATAGCTGCTGACTATTTAGAAAAGCTGCTGTTATCAATTGACAATACTTTTCAAATTTTAAAAAAGATTGAATCGGTTCACGAATCGGTAAGTTGGTTGCAAAACAATTCTGTGGACTTGATATTTCTTGATATTCAACTTTCTGATGGCATTTCTTTTAGCATATTTGAACAAATAGATATTAAAACTCCCATTATTTTTACTACTGCTTATGACCAGTATGCATTAAAAGCATTTAAAACCAATAGTCTTGATTATTTGTTAAAACCTATAGACAAGCAAGAATTAGAGCAAAGCATTAAAAAATTTAAAGAACTCAGACATAGCAAGCAAAACGAAATTAATATTAAGGAAATTGTACAACAATTAAAAAAACCGCTTGAATATCAAAGCAGATTTCTTATATACATTGGACAAAAAATTAAAACCATTAAAACTACAGATATCGCCTATTTTTATGTAAGTGAGAAAGGCGTTTTTATTTGCACCCGAGACGATAAGCATTATACCATTGACTACACTATGGAAAAGCTCGAAGAAATGCTCGACCCTCTTTATTTTTTTAGAATAAATCGCCAGTTTATTATCCATATTGATGCCATCGAAAACATGTTTCCTTATTCTAAAAGCAGAATTAAAATAGAACTTCGCCCTTCATCCAATATAGAGGCGATTGTAAGTTTTAGCAATGCCCATAATTTTAAGAAATGGTTGAATAGATAAGGATTAGTAGATAGTAGTTTGTTACTTCCTGAAATAACTTGACAGAATTACAAAATATTTGTTGAATAGATTTACAAAAACCAATAGTAAATCTTTATTTCCATTACAATCTTTATGATATTGCGAGTTTGAAATGTTGTCCCTTTCTGAAATAATAAAAAAAAACAATTGATATAATCAAAAGTAATTAACGCTTAATTAATTACTTATAAAATATTTGATTATTAAAAGATATAGTATTATCTTTGCCCCCTTGTTAAAAAAGAATAAAAAGAAAAGATGATTAATATAACACTCCCCGATAATTCGGTTAGAATATACCCAAAAGGCACCACCTCTCTTGAGGTTGCAAAAAGTATAAGCGAAGGTTTAGCACGAAATGTATTATCTGCCAAGGTAAATGGCGAAGTGTGGGACGCATTACGACCCATCAACTCAGATGCGACAATAAAATTATTTACATGGGAAGATGCAGAAGGCAAAGCTACAATGTGGCACTCATCAGCCCATTTAATGGCAGAAGCTATTGAGTTTTTCTATCCAGGTGTTAAATTTGGCATTGGTCCTAATATAGAAAATGGCTTTTATTACGATATAGACTTTGTTGATTATACCATTTCTTCTGATGATTTTAAAAAGATAGAAACTAAAATGCTAGAAATAGCTCAAAAGAAAAATCAATTTATCAGAAAAGAGGTCAGCAAAACTGAAGCATTAGATTATTTTACTAAGAAAAACGATACCTATAAATTAGAACTTATTTCTGATTTAGAAGATGGCACTATATCGCTATATGAATCTGGTAATTTTGTTGATTTGTGCCGTGGTCCTCACTTAGCGGATACAAGTTCCATAAAAGCAATTAAATTACTTAGTATTGCTGGCGCTTATTGGAGAGGCGACGAAAAAAGAAAACAATTAACCCGAATATACGGCATTACATTTCCTAAACAAAAAGAATTAACCGAATATCTTGCGATGCTCGAAGAAGCTAAAAAAAGAGACCATCGCAAATTAGGTAAAGAATTAGAATTGTTTGCTTTTTCTCAAAAAGTTGGAATGGGATTGCCTTTATGGTTGCCAAAAGGAGCGGATTTAAGAATGCGATTAGAAGAATTTCTAAAGAAAGTTCAAAAAAAAGCAGGTTATTTGCAAGTAATGACACCACATATTGGTAACAAGGAATTGTATGTTACTTCCGGTCACTATGAAAAATATGGTAAAGATTCATTTCAACCTATCAAAACGCCTGAAGAAGGAGAAGAGTTCTTACTAAAACCAATGAATTGTCCTCATCATTGCGAAATATATAACATCAAACCACATTCATATAAAGACCTTCCAATACGTTTAGCTGAATTTGGAACCGTTTATCGCTACGAACAAAGCGGCGAATTGCATGGTTTAACAAGAGTAAGAGGATTTACCCAAGATGATGCACATATTTTCTGCCGCCCAGATCAGGTAAAAGAAGAGTTTTTGTCGGTAATAGATATTGTATTATATATTTTTAAAACTTTAGATTTTAAAGATTTTGTTACCCAAATTTCATTAAGAGACCCCAATAATAAAGAAAAATATATAGGTTCGGACGAAAATTGGGAAAAAGCCGAAAATGCAATTAAAGAAGCAGCGACAGAAAAAGGACTTAAAACTGTAGTAGTAGAAGGTGAAGCAGCATTTTATGGACCTAAATTAGACTTTATTGTTAAAGATGCGATTGGCAGAAACTGGCAATTAGGAACTATTCAAGTTGATTATAATTTACCCGAACGATTTGAGTTGGAATACACTGGAAGCGATAATCAAAAACATCGTCCTGTAATGATACATAGAGCACCGTTTGGTTCTATGGAAAGATTTGTTGCTGTATTGTTAGAACATTGTGCAGGAAAGTTTCCACTATGGCTCACGCCCGTTCAGGCTATTTTACTACCAATCAGTGAAAAATATATGGAATATTCAAAAAAAGTTTTACATTTGCTAAATATTTCAGATATTCGCACCGAAATTGACGAAAGGAATGAAAAAACTGGCAAAAAGATTCGAGATGCTGAGTTACAAAGGATTCCATATATGATTATTTTAGGCGAAAAAGAAGAAGCAGAAGGGAATATTTCAATTAGAAAACAAGGAGAAGGTGATTTAGGAACATTTACAATTGAAGAATTTGTAAAAATGATTAATATAGAAGTAAATAATTTAATTGAATTTTAAATAACCCTATTATTAACTAAAAGTATGGAGGAAAAATTATAGCAACACCAATTCACACTCATTTCAGACGACCATTTGTTAAGAAAGAGGATCCGCATTTTATAAATGAAAGAATAAAATCACCTGTAGTAAGGGTGGTTGGGGAAAATATCGAACAAGGAATATACCAAATTAAAGAAGCATTGCAAATTGCTACAGATTTAGGTCTCGATTTGGTTGAAATATCTCCAACAGCAAATCCACCAGTATGTAAAGTTGTTGATTATAAAAAGTTTCTCTACGAACAAAAAAAGAAACTCAAAGAAATTAAATCAAACGCAGCAAAAGTTGTTCTAAAAGAAATTAGATTTGGACCAAATACAGATGACCATGATTTTAATTTTAAATTAAAACATGCGATTAAATTTCTGTCGGAAGGAGCAAAATTAAAAGTAGATGTTTTTTTCAAAGGAAGAACGATACTATACAAAGAACAAGGAGAAATCATCTTATTAAAATTTGCCCAAGAACTTGCTGATTATGGAAAAGTTGACCAATTGCCAAAATTAGAAGGAAAAAGAATGATAATGACCATTTCTCCTAAGAAAAAAACATAAAACATTTTATTTTATACACTATAAATTATAAGTATTCACTGAATTAAATTGTTAGAAATGCCGAAAATGAAAACAAAAGCTAGTGCCAAAAAAAGGTTTACCTTTACAGGTACTGGTAAAATTAAAAGAAAACATGCCTATAAAAGTCATATTTTGACTAAAAAAGAAACCAAAAGAAAACGTGCTTTAACCCACATTGGTTTAATTGATAAGGCTGACGTGAAAAATGTAAGGCGTATGCTTTGCGTTTAGTTAATTAAATAAATTATTAACCTTGTTTCAAGCAAAAAAAGGGTCTTTTTAAATAAAGAACGCTTAAACAAAAAAAATGAATTAAAATGCCAAGATCAGTAAATGTAGTAGCTGCGCATCGCAGAAGGAAAAAACTTCTAAGTAAAACCAAAGGATACTTTGGTTCGAGAAAAAATGTATGGACTGTTGCCAAAAACACCTACGAAAAAGGACAACAATATGCCTACCGCGACAGAAGAGCTAAAAAAAGAAGCTTTAGAGGATTATGGATTATTAGAATAAACGCAGGTGTTCGCGAGTTTGGAATGTCATATTCTGAATTTATGGGAAAAATTCATGAAAAAAATATCAACATCAACCGTAAGGTGCTTGCTGATTTAGCCATGAATAATCCTGAAGCTTTTAAAGCTATTGTGGAATCTGTAAAATAAAACAATAGGTACAAACCTTTGTTTACCTTTATTAAAAAAACCCGAGTACTCGGGTTTTTTTATTTATGTAATTGCAACTTATAATATTTTGCACCGAAGAAAAATAATGTTGCAGCAACTAAACCAAAGATTGGCAATGCAAAAAAAGCGATATTTAAACCAAATTTATCAGATAAAGAACCTATAAGAATTGGAGACCAAAATGCACCCGCAAAATTCATAATTACTACATTTAAACCAAAAGCTACTGCTCTTATTCCAGGATGAACAACATCTTGAATTGCTGCTGTAGACGGTGCTAAATAGCCTACAGATAAAATGCCAAAAAGAAGAAAGAAAGTCATTGCAAAATAATAGTTGTTGCAAAGCAATGCAATAATTAAAAATATAGCAGTAAATAATGAAGTAATACTTGGAACATACATTCTGGCATTAATTTGTTTTTTCCTCCATCTATCGGTAATATAACCACCTAAAGGTGCACCAATCAATGCAAGCATTGCAATTAGACCAGCAATGTTACCTGCTTGTTTTTGATTCATCGCATAATATCTCACTAAATATGAAGGAAACCAAGTTAGAACCGCACTATTTATAGCCATGTTCATTGCATAACCAAGGTAAACAAACCAAAGCGTATGAATGCGAAATAAACCTACTGTGGTTCGCCACAATCCTTTTAAATTATCTTTGACTGAAAAAATAACATTGTTTTCTATAGGAATAGTTTTATAATCATAAGAAAACCAGAAAAAAACAGATAGAAGTATTCCAGGCATAGCCATTAACCCCATGGCACTTCGCCAACCATAATGCATTCCAACAGCACCTCCAACAATAAAACCAATAGCTGCACCTAAAGGCGAAAAAGCGTTCCAAATGCCCGTATATTTAGCACGTTTATTCATTGGAAACATCATCGCAATAATAGCAACAGCTGCAGGAGCATAAGCCGCCTCTCCTATTCCAGTAAATGCACGAGCAATAAGTAGTTGATTAAAGTTATGGGCATACGCACAAAACAAAGTCGAAATGCTCCATAAAAATACCATAATTGCTAACATTTTTTTTCTACTCCATCGGTCAACCAACAATGAAAGTGGTAATACAAAAATTGCAATAAAAAAACTAACAATACTAGATAACATACCAAGTTGCGAATCTGGTAAATTCCATTCCAACTTAATAAGCGGTAATAAAGATGCTATCACCATACGGTCAGCATAATCAATTAAATAAGCCGCACATAAAAGTATTAATACAAGATTTGCTTTTCTATTATTGAATTGTTCTATGGGTTGAATCATTTTGTTTAATTGTTGCTTCCTAAGACTCCAAAAATACACAAAAAATTAAACGAAAAAGATTTTTTATAATAGAACCAAAACACTAAAGCATTATGTATTACTTTTACAGTTTATTAAAACTAAATTTATAAAGATGTCAATTTTACTTAAAAACACTACATTTATTAATTATAAAACATTAGAATTCATTAAAACCCACCTTATTATAAATGAAGGGCAAAATGGTTCAGTTACATTTATTAAAGATTTACCAGAAAGCAATCAATTAGCAGCATTTAAAGAAATTATTGATTGCAAAGGAAAGCTTGTTACCAAATCATTTGCATGTGGGCATCATCATGTTTATTCTGCATTATCACGCGGAATGGCTGCTCCAAAAAAATCTCCAGAAAATTTTCTTGAAATCCTCCAGTATATTTGGTGGCGACTCGATAAATGTCTTGACGAAGAAACCATTGAAGCAAGTGCACTTGCTACTGCTATGGCTTGTGCCAAAAATGGAGTTACTTTTGTAATTGACCACCATGCATCACCTAATTTTATTGAAAATTCGCTTAGTATCATTTCTAAAGCATTTGAAAAAGTTGGCATTTCTCATTTACTATGTTATGAAATAACCGATAGAGATGGAATGGACAAAAGTGAAAAAGGATTATTAGAAACAGAACGATATTTATCCATTAATCAGGGATTGGTTGGATTGCATGCATCTTTTACAGTTTCTGAAGCTACTTTGCAAAATGCAATGGGACTTGTAAAAAAATATAATTCGGGAATTCATATTCACGTTGCAGAAGATTTATACGATCAAACTCATTGTATTGATAATTATGGCAAAAGAGTTGTAGAAAGACTCAATGATTATGGGGTGCTTAATTATCAAAAAACAATTCTAGGACATTGTTTGCATTTAAGCCAAAATGAAAGAGAAATCATAAAAAAATCTAATGTTTATATAGTAGAAAATATTGAAAGCAATTTAAACAACAAGGTAGGTTATTTTAATGCCGCGGGATTAAATGAAAATATTATGCTGGGTACTGATGGAATGCATAGCGATATGCTGAGAAGTGCTAAAACTGCTTTTTTTGTGGGACAAGGATTCGATAATATAAATTATCCATCTGCATATCAAAGATTTAGAAAAGTACACGAATATTTGAATCGAAATAAATTTGTAGGCGATGAAGATAATAATTTGGTAGTTCTTGATTATGAACCTCCTACCGAAATAAACCAAAACAATTTTTTGGGACATTTCATTTTTGGCATCGAATCCTCTAATATCAAACATGTTATTTCTTCTGGAAAGTTAATTGTAAAAGACAAACTTATGCAATTTGTAAACGAAGAAGAAGTAATGAGCCAAGTTAGAAAATCTAGCAAAAAATTATGGGCTAAAATGAATTACTAAAACAAAGAAAATGAAACAATTATCAAATAAATAA
>MNXO01000102.1 GCA_001872995.1 Bacteroidetes bacterium CG2_30_32_10
ATAAAGGTAGTTTCCTCGTTTTAATTGTTAATAAGTTTTCTCCAAAAAATGTTAGGTTGAAAAAAACAGATTTATTAAAATAATCGACAATTATTTTAAACAATTTAACAAAGCTTGATAATTTAATGCTAATAAAACATTTTAAAAATATAAACGAATAAAATTGGTTAAATAAAAAGATTAGAAAACTTTTAATTTGAAACGAGGCTTAGTATCGTTTACACGTTTCTTATACTTGTTTTTGGAAAGGGCGTAACCAAAAGTTATTGATGAGAAAGCATACGAATCTTGACATTTACTAAAGTCTGTAGTAAAACCATCAAGATAATCGGTAGTTGTAAAACGCCAACCTATATCAAAGCCAACTCTGAAATGCTTTTCAAAAGTATAATGTATCCCCATTCCTAAAGGAATGGCACCTTGAAATTTACTAAAGCTTTTTGTTGGCGTATATCTGCCAGAAGGGTCATTTAACTTTGGATTATGAAAAAAATAAGCAACGCCATAATATAAATAATACTGCAATGGTTCTTGGTAATACCAGCCATTTCTGTATATATTAATTGGAAAATAGAATTTGTGTTTAAAGCCTAATTCATAAATTCTATTGGTAAAACTTAGATTTCTTTCTGTACGGCTAGTATTGGGTGAAAGTGCGTCGGAGCCTGAAATATTACCTATATTAAAAGCGAAAACGTATCCTTCTCTTGTTCCAGAGCGGTATTCAAAGAAAAATGTGTAATCTAATCTTGTAGTGCTTAATTGTACATCAACAAAGGAATTTTTACCCGAATATTCCTTGCCACCAATATCAGTAAAAGAATTGGTGGAGCCAAAGCCAGCATCAAAGCTCCATTCAGGAAACATATATTTGGTTTTCCTTTTGGGCTTTTGAAATGGTTTTTTGCGTTGGTTTTTACTAATTCTAGAATTACTATTTGAGGTAAATGACTTCTTTTTATTCCAATCCTTAGGTTCCGACTGAGCGAACATAAAAAAAGGAATCAGAAGAAAAATAATAAATAAGCATTGTTTATTCATACCACAAAAATAATCAATGTTTTAACATTACATAATAAAAATGAAATATTTTTATTAACTATTTGATTTTCTACCAATAATAACGTTTGTTGAACTTCCTTTTGCCATATTTTAATTTGAAAGTATCAGAATATTTAATCACATAACCAATGGTAAGATTGGTAAACATATAACTATCATTTCTTGTATTATTAGAGCTAGTAAATCCATCAAGATAATCAGTAAATGCAAATCGATAACCCACATCTAATCCTATTCTCCAATTGTTATGAAAAGTGTGATTAACGCCAAAACCAACAGGAACGGCAAAACAATAATTAGAAGGGCTGTAACCTGATGAATAGGAGATATTTTTAGCTGAATCTAAAACAATATTACCATTAGAAGTGTTTCCTTCGTTTGGTATACTGGCAGTATTTTTATAATTATTAGTGCCCCACATTAATATAGTTAATTCGGGGAGGTTATAAAACCCTGCAACACCTCCATATATATATAAATTATTGTTTTTTTCTGTTATTTTTCCATTTTTGTATTGTTTTCGAGTAAAATATATCTCCCCACGGAAAGCCATTTCTACAATATTATTAGTAAATTGTTTAAACTGTTCATAAGGACCATTGTCAGGAGTCAAACTATCGTGTCCTGAAATTTTTCCATAATTTAAAGTTCCGCTAACTCCAAAATGCTTTGCAAAACGATATCTTACATAAGTTCCAACACTAACATTCGTTGTTTGATATTGTAAATCTGTAATTTTCTGAGTACCATTTCCAATATCTGTCAATGAATTAACTGCTCCAACTAAAATACCATAATCTAATTCCTTTCCATCAAAAGAACTGGTCCGAAGAGAAGGCGAAGATGTTTGAGTTAATCGCTTTTTCTGCCATTCGTGTATTTGAGATGTTTGAGCAACAACGTAGATACTCTCTATTATCAAGCAAAAAACTAATAGTACAAATTTTCTCATATTGTAAACAATAAATTATTTATTATTCTTTTGTTAAGAAAATCAAAATTAATAATTATTTTTAAAAATGCAAAACTATTCATCAAAAACAGGTAAAAGTAACTATATTCTTTTTTTAATTAAAATAAATAGTTTAATTTTGCTAAATAATTATTGTTATTCGGGGTGTGGCGCAGTTGGCTAGCGTACTTGCATGGGGTGCAAGTGGTCGGAAGTTCGAGTCTTCTCACCCCGACTTTAAGGAGTGTTTTTTTTATACACTCTTTTTTTTATTTTTTTCAAAACATTATTCCTTTTGATATAAAATTCATTAATTTTGAAAAAGAAATAATTAAGTATGCAAACAAAAAAACTTCTTTATATACCCTTATTATTAATAATTGGGTTTTTTATGTGGTATTTTTCTTCCATCATCACCTATATATTAATTGCAGCAGTGCTATCAATACTTGGACAACCCTTGGTAAAAAGATTAAGTAATATTAAAATACGAAAACATTCTTTTTCCAGGTCGCTTGGTGCTGTTATCACTTTACTTTTGATGATATCTTTGTTTTTTGCACTATTTTTATTGTTGGTTCCTATAATATATAATCAAGCTGCCCTGTTTTCTAAAATTGATGTAAATATACTCTCTAATAGTTTTAAGGAACCTATTGGTTTGATTGAAAATTTTGTTTATAAATATAATATTATTGGTCCAAATGAAACTATTGAGACCACTATTTCTACGAAATTAATGACAATAATGAGTTTATCTAATGTGTCATCCATATTAAATTCACTTATAGGATTTACAAGCAGTTTTTTTGTGGCTTTCTTTGCAATCTCTTTTATCACCTTTTTCTTTCTTAAGGATGATAAGATGTTTCTTCATATTATTATGTCTTTGACGCCTATCGCTTACCAAACCGAGATAAAACATATTTTTTTAGAATGCAAACATTTGCTTTCTCATTATTTTCGTAGTTTATGTTTAGATGTTTTAATTGTTATGACCCTTATTACTATAGGAATGTATATAATTGGTTTAAAAAACGCATTAATTATTGGCGTTTTAGCTGGAATGATGAACGTAATTCCTTATGTTGGAGTATTTATTGGTGGTGCTATAGCGATACTACTTGGCTTATCAGGAAATTTAGAAATGGATTTTTATACGGGAATGCTTCCTTTAATAGGAAAAATATGTTTGGTTTTAATTAGCATCAATATATTAGATGGTATTTTCCTCCAACCGACTATTTATTCTAATAGTGTGAAAGCCCATCCGCTTGAAATATTTCTCGTAATTATGGTTTCTGGCTCTATTGCCGGCATTCCAGGAATGATTTTGGCTATTCCATCTTATACCGTTTTAAGAATAATTGCTAAAGAATTTTTTGGCAAATTTACTGCTATTAAAAAACTTACAGAAAAATTGGAAGATTAAAATGCTTTTTGTGAAAGCTAAACTTTACGATGGTCTTGCTTTTTTTAAGCACACTACATTAAAAAAAATTATCAATTTTTTTAAAATTCGTTGCAGTTTTTATTTTTCTCTAATCTTTAAACGAGCTTTCGTTTGGGGATTTCCTTATAGCATATCTATTGAACCTACTTCTATTTGCAATTTGCATTGTGTTGAATGCCCAACAGGCTTGAATACCTTAACTAGGCAAAGTGGAAATATGGATTTCCATACTTTTCAAAGAATTGTTGATGAGTTGCAACAGCAACTTCTTTTTATAAACCTTTATTTTCAAGGGGAACCTTTTTTAAATCCTTCCTTATTTGATTTTATCAATTATGCTTCTAAAAAGAATATATATACCAGCACTTCTACCAATGGACATTATTTAAGCAAATTAAATTCAGAGAATATTATTAAGTCTCATCTTGATAAAATCATTATTTCTATGGATGGAACAGATCAGGAAACTTATGCTACATATAGGAAAGGTGGAAAACTTAATCTTGTAATTGAAGGAATAAAAAATCTTGTTGAAGCTAAAATTGCAAGCAAATCGGTCAAACCATATATAATAGTACAGTTTTTGGTATTAAAAACGAATGAACATCAGCTATTAGAGATGAAAAAGCTTGCCAAAGAAATTGGTGTGGATGAACTTCAATTTAAAACTGCCCAATTATATGACTTTGCGAAAGGAAATTGTTTAATTCCTAATAATGATAAATATACGCGTTATAAAAAAGAAATAAATGGTAATTGGATTTTGAAAAAAGCAATTTCAAATAAATGTTATAAAATGTGGCATTCGTGTGTTATTACTTGGAACGGAGATTTAGTGCCTTGCTGCTTTGATAAAAATGCGAATTTTAAGTTTGGTAATATAATTGAAAAACCGATTAATAGAATTTGGAAAAGCAATGAATATAAAAATTATAGAACGACAATATTAAAAAACCGTAGAAGTATCAGTATTTGTAGGAATTGTAGTGAATGAGATTACTAATAGAAAAATAAGACAAAGAATCTATTGTTTATTCACCTAAGAATCATAAATTATTACAAACTTCCAATGTTTGATATCACTCTTGGTGTTTTGAAAGAGGGGTGGTTTTTAGGTACAATAATTTTAACTGGTGCAGGCATCCCGTTAACTCCTTCTTTTTTTGCAATCCATATTTTATATACTTTGCCAGTAATCATGGTAGGTCCATAACCATCCGAGTCGTCGTTTATTAGTTGGACACGCGTAATGACAACTGGCTTTTTATAAAATTTAGCATTTTCAAAATCCTTTTTTAAACTATAAGGTTTCACATCAGTAGCAATGCTTTTGCAATCTTGACTAAGCAAACTTCCTGCAGCAACTTTTAGTATTTCGGTAGCACATACATCAAGGTTGGTGCTATTAGTTAATATGTTGATATACTGATTTAGCACATCCTTAACTTCTTTAGGAATTTGGTCTGCTGAAATATCTGTGGCTTGGGCTTGTATGTTGCCTGAAAAAAACACAACCATCATTCCAATTAGTAATATGAAGCGTTTAGTTGTTTTCATTTTGTAATAAATTTATTTATTTAATACAAATTTAGTTGTTTTTATTTAATAAGGGCTTTTTTTTAATATTCTTTTCATCTAAATAATTCAAAATCCTTCTAACCGTCGATCAATTGGTGGCTTTTTTAAAAAATATTTGTTCTTTGCGTAAGATTTAGAGGTCTGTTTTAATATTTTATTTTAATTTAAATTTGTTTCCATATACTTTAGGATTATATTTTGCAGATAGGTTGATTATAATATGGGAATCTATTGTAGTAATACAATTATCATTAAGGAATAAACATAATTTGATTACTTATTATATTTAACCTTGAATTTAGGGACGATTCAACCAATTAAACAATATGTTTTTCCCATTGGTAGTCATATATGATTCGGGGTGAAACTGCAAACCTTTTACATCATATTGTTTGTGCGATATTGCCATGATGATATTTTGGCTGCTCATTGCAGTGATATTTAAACAAAAAGGTAGTGGTTCCTTTGCTGCCCACGAATGATAAAGACCAACTTCTAATTGGTTTGGTATATTGGCAAATAGATAATCATTAGCATCTAAAATGTTTATTGGTTGTTTAATTCCGTGATAAACTTTTTCTAAGTTAAAAATTTTACCTCCAAATGCTTCTACAATTGCTTGATGCCCCAAGCAGATACCTAAAATGCTTTTACAGTTTGAATATTTATATAAAATTTGTTGCATTATCTTATAATCATCAGGCACACCAGGTCCTGGTGAAAAAATAATTTTTTCATAATCTTCTACAGATTTGAGTTTCAAAACATCATGCTTTACAACATCTGTTTGCCATGCGCCATGTTCATTCATAATTTGAACCAAATTATAAGTAAACGAATCGTAATTATCAACAATCAGCAGTTTGTGTGGCATAATTATTTTACTTTTGTATAAATTTTAAACTTATAATGAGCAACAAAGATAAAGCAATCGGTTTAATGAACGAATGGGGAAAGCAAAAAATCCCCTTTTTATTTATCATTGACTACGAATTGCTACATCCCATCGTTTTACGCCTCGATGAAATTAATATTAACGATTTGTGGTATGATATTAATGGATTTTCTAATAGTAAAGAGGCTGCTAATATTGATAAAAAAATAATCTTTAGCAAATACCCCCTTGCTTTTGAAGATTATTCCTCAAAGTTTCAATGCTTAAAGCGACATATTGACGAAGGAAATACTTATTTATGCAATCTTACTTGTGAAACCCCGATAGACATTAACCTTACGTTAAAAGAAATATTTATTGCAAGCAAGGCAAAATATAAATTATTGTTAAACGATAAAGTATTAGTTTTTTCGCCTGAAACATTTATTAGCATTCGCAATAATCGTATTTCTTCTAATCCAATGAAGGGAACTATTGATGCTGCCATTGCAAATGCTGAAGAAGAAATTATGAATAACCCAAAAGAAATTGCTGAACATTATACCATTGTTGATTTAATTAGAAACGACCTGAGTATGGTTGCTCAAAAAGTGCAGGTGGAGAAGTTTAGGTATGTAGAAAAAATTGATACCAACAACAAAGACCTATTGCAAATAAGCTCTTTGATTACTGGAGTGTTAGAAGATGATTATCATTCAAGGATTGGGGACTTACTTTTTACATTGTTGCCAGCGGGTTCTATTTGTGGTGCTCCCAAAAAAAGGACTTTAGAAATTATCAAAGAGATTGAAGGTTACGAACGTGGATATTATACGGGCGTGGTGGGAATTTTTGATGGGGAAAATCTCGATAGTGGCGTGATGATAAGATTTATAGAAAGAAAAATGAATGGTTTGGTTTTTAAAAGTGGCGGAGGTATTACTTCTTTTAGTGATGTGGAAATGGAATATCAGGAAATGATTGATAAAGTATATGTGCCAATTACTTGAAACAATTAAATGGCAGGATGGTGTTTTAAAAAACATTGACTTGCATAACAAGCGTATGAACGATGCAAGGCTTAAACTATTTGGGGTTACCCATCGTATAGCTCTTGAACACGAAATTACAATTCCTGAAACTCTAAAAAAGGGAGTTTATAAGTGTCGGGTTGTTTATGAACAGCATATTGAGTCAATTGAGTTTATAGAATACAAGATAAAGCCTATAAAAACAATTAAGTTGGTATATGACAACGATATTAATTACGATTATAAGTACCTTGAGCGTGCTTGTTTTGCCAATCATTTGAAAAAAATAAAGGAAGATGATATTTTGATTGTAAAATCAGGATTAATTAGCGATGTTTCTTATGCAAATATTGTTTTTTATGATGGTAAAAAATGGATAACACCTGCAAAGCCATTGCTAAAAGGAACAATGCGGAAATATTTATTAGATAAACAATTAATTAAAGAAGAAAACATTGAACCAAAAGACCTACAATACTTTCAAAAAGCAAGATTGATTAATGCAATGCTCGAACTAAGTGAAAGTCCTGATGTAAAGATAGAGGGTATTATTTTCTAATTATAAGCGTCTGGTATCGACTTGCTAACAAGTAGGTGATTTGTTTCACTTTGCTTATAAACCCTAGCTGTTTCGGATTTGTAATCTGAAACATTAACTATACTTTAACTTTCAATGAACTTCTAAATTCTTTCCCCAGCTGGCGCTCTTTTGTAACGAGTGCCCTAATTTCTTTCATTTACAAAGCATTTAATTTAACACTTTCTAATATTATATCTAAATAATTGCTTAAACCCGCATAGTTCCTTGCAGAACTAAATAAATAATCTTCGCGATTTTCAACTATCAATTCTTCTACCGGATTTTTATGAATATAATCCAATTTCTCCTGAAAAAAACTATTGCTGAATATCTCTTTTGCCTGATTGCCATCCTGCCAAAACTTGTATTGCTTTATTCTTGCTAAATCTTTACCTTTTTCTTCAAAATAATTCAACATCCATTCTCGCCTGCTTTCTGGTTCTTCCTGTATTTGCTTTATTATTGCCTTTGCGGTATATTTCTTAAAATCCCTTATTATTTCCGACAATGTAAATTCGCCTTCTGCTCTGGCTATCATGTGTATATGACTTGGCATAATACAATACCCATATATTGCCAAGCCTTTTTCTTTTTGACAATATTTTAATGATTCTATTATTGTTAGTTTATGATTTACTCTTGTAAATGCATCTATCCACCCAATAACAGTCATGGTGATAAAATATGCCTTTTCTTTGTCTCTTATTTTATATTTATCTGACATTTTTAATTATTTTGTATTAAAGGCACTCGTTACAAACGAGCGCCAGCTGGGGTCTTTATTAGATGTGATACAGGTGTCTTTCATATAAAAATCTCATTACCCCAAAAGCAATTCCGTTA
>MNXO01000128.1:0-5126 GCA_001872995.1 Bacteroidetes bacterium CG2_30_32_10
AAAGAGAAAAAAATCAATAAAAATTTTCTTTTTTGGATTATTATATCTGTTTTAGCTTGCTTAATAAATCCATATTTCATTAAAGGCTTTTTATTTCCATTAGAGTTACTCACAAGATTTGATAATAATAATATATTTAAACAACATATTTCTGAATTAAAATCCTTTAGCAGTATTAACAAATACCTTTTAAAAGACTACTTATTTGCTGCTTTTAGTAGCATTACATTTATTTTAACTATTATTACCTTACGTAAAAGGCATTTACATGAATTTATTCTTCTGATTATATTTTTTTATTTAGCTGTATCATTCATCAGAAACATTCCTTTATTTATTATAATCGCTATACCAATTATTAGCCTTTCAATAAATGAAATTTTACTTAATTTAAAAGGAAAAAAATGGTTTTCTAAATTAAAAATTATTAAGAGTATTTTATAATTCTTTATGATAATAGTTCCTTTGGGATTTATTCTTCAAATTAATACAGGGGCTTATTATATCGACAATCCATTTTCTAAATTTGGGGTAGGTATTGATAAAGAAGAACAACCTATTAAAACAAGTGAATTCTTAAATAAAAACCAATTAAAAGGTAAAATAATAAATAGCATTGGATACGGGGGATGGCTTTCATGGTATTTATCAGAACCAATATTTATTGATGCACGTTTGGGAGTAATAAAAGAACAATTATACCAAGAAGTTACAAACAGTTGGAATGGAGGATTAGCAAAGCTAATTAGTAAATATAATCCAAAACTTATTGTTTATAACTATACTAAATACTTACCTTGGACCCTTCAATTGAGCCAAATGCCAGATTGGAGACTTATATATTTAGATAATGAAGCTGCAATATATGCCTATAAGGATTATGCAACAAATATAAAATCTATAAATTTTGCTACTCTTCCTTTGCAATATAATATCTCGACAGACACAAGTGAACAGGAAATAATAAATATATTAAAAACAAAACCATATAATAAATTTACGGTTTTTATAGAAAGCTTCTTTAAAAAAACTGATAATAAGAAAGATTTGATAAATATTGCTTCCTTTTTATTACAAAATAAAGAATATAAAATAGCAGAAAAGTTCTTTCTTGCAGATATAAAGATAAATAAAGGTAAAAACAACTTTGTTTATTACGCATTGGCAGATATTTATCAAAAAACAGGGAAATATAAAAAATTAGATTTATGTCTTTCAAAAATAAAATCAAAGAAAAAGAAAAAAGAAAAATACCAATAAAATCAACAAAAGAATGAATAAAAAACAAAATAGTTAGAATATTTTTGTCTATATGTAAAAATAGTTATACCTTTGCAGCCTTAAAAATCAAGATAAAAAAGGCCC
Source organism: Bacteroidetes bacterium CG2_30_32_10 (assembly GCA_001872995.1). Classification (GTDB taxonomy): domain Bacteria; phylum Bacteroidota; class Bacteroidia; order Bacteroidales; family CG2-30-32-10; genus CG2-30-32-10. Next base: position 1,366 of record MNXO01000128.1, read on the forward strand.
GTTCGTCTAGTCGGTTAGGACGCCAGGTTTTCATCCTGGAAATCAGGGGTTCGAGTCCCCTACGGGCTACAACAATTAAATAAATATTATGGCAAATCATTTATCATCAAAAAAAAGAATAAGGTCAAACGATACCAAAAGAGTTCTTAATCGTTATCAACATAAGACCATGCGTAATGCAGTTAAAAAATTAAGAACCACTGAAAATAAAGAAGTGGCTTCTACTGAACTTCCAAAAGTAGTTTCGGTTATTGATAAATTGGCAAAACGTAATGTAATTCATAAAAACAAAGCAGCTAACCTAAAGTCAAAATTGACAAGAATGGTAAACTCTTTGTAATAATACTTTTTTTCAAATATTTTCGTTTTTTTAAGGTCTTTTCTGTATATACGGAAAAGACCTTTATTTTTGTAATTATTTAGTAAATTCGCACTTTGATTTATAAATATATAAGTGGAAAACGACCATAATAAAAATAAAAATTCTATAAAATTTTGGTCAGAATTCGATAGACCAAGAGAAAAATTAGTAGCAAAAGGTAAAAGCAGTTTAAGTGATTCTGAACTGATTGCAATACTTATTGGTTCAGGAAATAAAAATGAATCAGCTGTTGATTTATCTAAAAAAATATTACAATCTGTGAACAATAATTTAATAGAATTATCTAAACTATCTATTAATGAATTAATAAAATTCAATGGCATTGGTGAGGCTAAAGCAATAAGTATTATTGCCGCTCTTGAATTAGGAAGTCGAAGAAGAGAATCTAATGTGATTAATAAAAACAAAATAAGCAGTAGCAAGGATGTGTTTGAATTATTTGCTTCAAATTTTTCATCCACTTCTTATGAAGAATTTTGGATATTAATGTTAAACAGAGCCAATCACATTATAAAAAAAATAAATATTAGCGAAGGTGGCGTTTCTGAAACAATAGTAGATGCAAAAAAAATATTTAGTATTGCTTTGGAAAACAAAGCAACTTCTATTGTCCTTTGCCACAATCACCCATCAGGTAACATTCAGCCGTGTGAAGCAGATATAAAACTTACAAAAAAACTCAAAGAAGCTGGTAAAACTTTAGATATTTTAGTGGTAGATCATATCATTATTGGAATTGAAAAATACTATAGCTTTGCAGACGAGGGAATTATTTAGAAAACCACTTTGACATGATAAAGATAGTAACAATAATAGGTGCTAGACCTCAAATAATTAAAGCAGCGGCAATAAGTAGAGCAATAAAAAAATATTTTTTTAAAGAAATAACTGAAATTATAGTTCATACAGGACAACATTATGATGAAAGAATGTCGGCTATTTTCTTTGAAGAACTATCCATTCCAAAACCTGATTATAATCTGAATGTTGGATCTTCCAATCACGGAATACAAACAGCACAGATGATTAAAGGAATAGAAGAAATATTATTAAAAGAAAAACCTGATTACATCATTCTTTATGGTGATACAAATTCTACATTAGCGGGTGCAATAGCTGCTTCGAAAATTAATATTCCCATAGTACATATAGAAGCAGGCTTGCGTTCTTATAATAAAGCTATGCCCGAAGAAATTAATAGGATTATGTGCGACCATGTTTCTACTTTGTTGTTTTCACCGACCAAAACGGGATTTAACAATTTATTAAAAGAAGGTTTTAAAGAAAATAAATCACCTTACAATATTGATAATCCAGGCATTTATCATTGTGGAGATATTATGTATGATAATAGCCTTTATTTTTCAGAAATAGCTGAAAAAAAATCAGGCATTTTAACAAAATATCAATTAAAACAAAATGAATTTATACTTGGAACCATTCATCGAAATAATAATACCGATGACCCCAAGAGACTTAATGCAATTTTTACAGCGATTAACAAAATATCAGAATCAGAAAGGATAACAATCGTATTACCTTTGCATCCTCGAACTAATAAGGTATTACAAGATAACCTTGATAGAGAAACATATATAAAAACGATTAACAATCATTTAATAAAAATAATTCCACCAGTTTCTTTTCTCGATATGATACTTTTAGAAAAAAATTCCGAGATGATAATAACAGATTCGGGTGGCGTTCAAAAGGAAGCATTTTTCTTTCAAAAACCTTGTATTATAATTCGTTCCGAAAGCGAATGGGTAGAGATTATTGATTGTGGTTTAGGAATTATTGCTGATGCTGATGAAAGTCGAATATATAAAGCCTTTAAACATTTTAAAGAAATTAAACTCCCACATTATAATGCTATTTTTGGTAAAGGAAATGCTGCAGAATTTATTTGCAATGAAATGATTACACAATCAAAAAACAAAAAGGTTAAGTAATATTTGGCTTTTTACTCCTACCAAAAGCACTTATAATTTTATCTTTAATGGTTTTCTTTTTAGTTTCCTCAGAATAGATACCATATCCGTAACCATAGCCATAGCCGTAACCATAGCCATAGCCATAACCATATTTTTTATAAGAGTATTTATAAGAATTGCTAGCAAATTTTACATCATTAATAACGATGCCGATTTTTTCAATATTTGCTGTTTTTGCCAAATCATTAAGAGAAAATAAAGATTTCTTGTGTGTATAATTTTGACGAACTACATAAATAGTAAAATCAGAATTTTTAATGATGTGAACTGCATCAGAAACGAAGCCTAAAGGAGGAGTATCAATAAAAATATAATCAAATTCTTGAGATAATTCCGTTAAAAGTATTTTCATCTTTTTAGACTCAATCAATTCAGCAGGATTAGGAGGAATAATACCTGAAGGAATAATAAAAAGGTTTTCAAAGTTTGTTTTATAAGTAATATTGTCTTTGGTGGATTTGCCTATAAGATAATTGGTAAGTCCATCTTTATTTTCAATATTAAATATTTTTTGAATTTTTGGTTTTCTTAGGTCACAGCCTAAAATAACCACTTTTTTTCCAGAAAGAGCAAAGGTACCAGCAATATTTATAGTTGTAAATGTCTTACCTTCACCCCTCATAGCAGAAGTGATGGCAATAATTTTTTTGGGTTGTTCGTTTTCGTAAAACTGCATATTAGTTTTAATTGCCCTCACCGACTCAGTAACAATTGATTTAGGTTTTTCAAGAACCACTAAATTCAAATCATATTCGCTATGAGAAATAACACCAATAATAGGGATATTAGTATTGTTTTCAACATCTGCTTTTTCTATAATTCTATCATTAAAATAATCTCTAATCCTAATAATACTAAATGGTATTAAAAGACCCAACACCAATGCTATCATATACGAACGTGATTTGTTTGGATAAATAAGTGCTGCATATTTAGAATCATCAATTACTTTATTATCAGGAATATTGGCAGCTTTAGCAATTGCTGCTTCCGCTTTTTTCTGAAGTAAATAAGTATAAATTTCATCATTTACGCCATATTTCCTTTGAATTCTTAAGTAATCTCTTTCATTAAGTGGTAGTTTATTTTGTTGGTTTTGAATTAATTGAATATTTTTATCAATTTCGTTTATTGTTAATTTACTAACATTCACAAAATTTTTGACAATTTCAATTAATGTTTTTTTATTACTTGCAATTTGTTCTTCAACTTGGCTTAAATAGGGATTGAGTAAAATATTTTTTTTGTTCCACAATTCTTTTTGATTATTTAATTCTGTAAGTGTTTTAATGGTTGAAAACAAAAGAGGGTCATTAATATTCATAGTGGATGGTGCAACAACATCTTGAAAATTGTTATTATTGCTACTGTAGCCAAATAAGTAG
>MNXO01000128.1:5145-8284 GCA_001872995.1 Bacteroidetes bacterium CG2_30_32_10
TAATTTCAGCATTTTTATTTCTATTAAGTTCTAAAAGTTGATTATCTATTGCGCTTACTTCACTAACCATGCTATATACCTTAGATTTTGTTCTAAAATCGACTAAGTTATTCTCTGTTATATTAAGAGAATCGGTAATTTCCGATAATTGTGAATTAATAAAATTAATGGTATTGATAGCTTTAAGATTCTTTTCAAATAAATCACTTTTTATATAAACTTCTGCCAGTTTGTTGATATAAATAATTGCTTTTTGAGGATTGCTGGTGGTAAAAGTAACTTCTACAATAGAAGCTTCTTTATTAATAGTAGAGACAACTATACTAGAGCTATAAGAAGAAGCAAGAGAATTAATATCATTAATAATAACTTTGAAATTTGAGGATAAATAGGATTGTGGATTGTAGTCATCTTTAAAAACTATTGCAAATTTTAAGTTTTCATTAATAAAATATTCGCCGAAAAACATTTCTTTATTGATACTATAGTTCTTAATATTAAGAAGATATTTGTCTTTAGAAATAATTTCAATGTTTATAGGAACACCGCTGGTTTGAAAATGAGAAGTGTCTAATAATACGTTAAAAGGGCAATCGTCTCCAAAAAGTTCTTTTGTTTTCTTGCTACGTTTAGTTTCTGTATAGCAAAAAACTTCAAATTGCGGAAGTTCTTTTAAGGTTTTATATGCTAAACTAAAAGATTTAATGATACCAATCTCGTTTTGAATGTTTCGTGATACTTCAAAGCCCTTAAGTGCTAAAAGTTCCGAATTATCTTCTTGGTTATTAAATTTATTCTCTTTTATTAAAATGGTTGTATGAACTTTATAAACTGGTTGTGTATATTTATTATACAAGTATGAAATAAGAAAAGCAATAAAAACAGAAATAAGAAAAATATACCAATTACGAATAATGAAAAATACAATGATTTTAAAATCAAAAGAATCTTCTTTCAGCTTGAATTCTTCGTTTTTTTCGCTCATTTTACTAAATATTTAAGTAAAACTAAAAGATTGACCATAGATGCTAAAAATACAGAAATGGTTGAAATAGTTGAATTTTGAACAGGTTGTCTTTTTAATTTTAAGGGTTCTGCATATAATATATCGTTGGGTTTTAAATAAAAAATATCGGAATATATAATTGAACGCTTTGTTAAATCAACATAATAAACTTTATTATTTTCTGTTTGTCTAATTATCATAAGTTTTGTTTTGTCTCCAAAAGCAGTTATATCGCCAGCCAATCCGATAGCTTCAAGAATATTTAGATTTTTATTATATATAGTATAGTTACCAGGTTTTGAAAATTCTCCTAAAAAGGTAATTTTAAAACTTACTAATTTAACAATAACATCTGCACTAGACATAAAATTTTTAATGGTTGTTCTTATTTTCTCTTGTGCTTGTTCAACGGAAAGACTATCGACAAAAATTTTACCAAATAATGGCATTACAATATTACCAGAGTCATTAACGGTATAAGAATTAAGATTAATAGATAATTGTTCTGTCATTCCATAAGAGACAGTGGAACCAATTGAATTAAATAGTGGAATTGTTGATTCATCGAATCCTATTATTTTTATATATAACATATCTCCTTTGTGCAAGGTGTAGATAGGAGGAATGGGGGCTATTTTTTTAACAGAAGAGGTATCGTTTTTATTTTCTCTCAAATAATATAGCTTTTTTAAAGCGATGCAAGAAGAAAGCAAAGTAATTGATACTATAAAAAAAATAATTAAAATAATTGATTTTCGCATTATAATTTTCAAAAATTTATAATAATTACAAAGTTACATCTTTTATAAATAACAAAACATTTTTATGCTTATTAAAAATCGTAATAAAAATTTGTTAGAGAAGTTCTTATTCCAAAATAGAGGTATAAGCTATTTTTCTTTAATAAAGCAGAACTTACTTGTCTATCAGAAATACCAAGTAACAAATTAAAATTAGTAGCTGGATTTACAAGATAAACTAATCTTATATCCTTAATTAGTAATGTGGTTTTAATTCCTTGAAGTAAAGTATTACCTAAAATAATTGGTCCGTTATTATTGGTATTTTCAGCATAAAATATATTTTTCCCATAATTGGAGTTCAAGGTATCATCACCATATAAGGCGTAATTAATTTTAACTTCCATAAAAAAATCATTATACCGAAAATTTAAAATTCCAATTGTTTCTTTAAAATTGGCACCTAAAGGATGAGCAAGAGATTGGTTATAATGTGAATAATTTTGTGCAGGATTTTCATAAGCATAAGTATATGGACTAGCTTGATTATACTCAACAATTAAATTTAAATTTTGTATAGTAAATATATCAAAACCTTTGGCTCCAAACTGATATGCAATTTTTTGATGAAAGTTTGTATTATTTTTTAAGGACTTAAAATCATCTATGGCAAGCTGAGCATATAAAGCAAACTTATTAAATAATTTGTATTTCATATTTAAACCAAGCATCACATTGTTGCTATCATTTAGTTTATAAATGGCAGCAGGTAGAAAAATAACTGGATTTAAATATTCAAATGAATAAGTTTTTGGTTGATTATTTTTGGTTGATTGCCATATAGTTGATTCAAAAAAACTTACATTAAATCTAGTATTTATATTATAACTTAAAAAATGAAAAGTAGCATATTTCTTAGGAAATTCAGAAACAAAAGTACGAGATACGTTGTTAATAAATGAAGTGTACATTGTTGTATATTGAATTTTCTTAAATTCTGTGGTAAATTTTAAATAAGGATAATTAAATGCATTGTCAGACAATAATAAAGAGCGATATCCTTCTCCAAAGAAACTTTTACCATGCCCAAGTTGTATGTTTAAATGCTTGATGGGCTTGCAAGAAATATAGCCAGAAGCAGAAGAATAGTCAAAATCATTGGTTTTAAATGATTTAACAGGTCCTTGCCCAGGAACAACATTGGTTACATTGATATAATCGTTTACATAGTTAACAAAACGAGCTTGATTTTCGTAAAAAGAAGTAGAAAAAGAAAAGTATTTTCCTATATTTCCTTGTATTAATAAACCCCTTGTATTCACATAAGCAAAAGAATCGGAGACCAAATTTTTACCAATTTCAAAATTAAAAAGAGGATTGATGGTTAAATAAA
>MNXO01000135.1 GCA_001872995.1 Bacteroidetes bacterium CG2_30_32_10
CGATGCGAGAAAGAATAAATTAAATATAGATTGGCAAAATACCAATATCGTCAAACCTACATTTATAGGCAAAAAAATATTGTTTAATTATTCGATTGCAGAAATAAGTAAGTATATTGACTGGACTTTTTTCTTTCATGCTTGGCGATTAAGTGGCAAATATCCTGCCATTTTGGAAGACCCAATGAAAGGGGAAGAAGCAAAAAAACTATTTGATGATGCACAGGTATTACTTAAAAATATTATAGATAAACGTTTACTTCAAGCAAATGGCGTTTTTGCTTTTTATCCAGCAAATGCTGTAGGTGATGATGTGGAAATATTCGATAATGAAGCAAGAACAAATGTTATTTCTATATTTCATTTCTTACGCAACCAAGAACAAAAGGATCCTAATATTCCTAATTTGTGTTTGGCTGATTTTATTTGTCCTAAAGACACAAACACGAATGATTATATCGGAACTTTTGCTGTTACAGCGGGTATAGGTATTGAAAAACTTGTCAAACATTATGAAGATAAAAACGATGATTACAATGCTATAATGTCCAAACTTTTAGCAGACAGATTAGCGGAAGCCTTTGCCGAACTGCTTCATTACAAAGTTAGAACTGAGTATTGGGGATATGCTAAAGAAGAAAAATTTGATATTACTCAAATTCTTGGCGAATCATACAATGGAATAAGACCAGCAGCAGGTTATCCAGCTTGTCCAGACCATACTGAAAAGCAAACTATTTTCAATTTGCTAGATGCAGAAAAAAATGCGTCTATTAAACTAACTGAAACCTTTGCGATGTTTCCTGCAGCTTCGGTTAGTGGATGGTATTTTGCCAATCAGCAAGCAAAGTATTTTAATTTAGGAAAAGTTTCTAAAGACCAAGTTGCTGAATACGCTAAACGAAAAAATATCTCCTTTGAAGAGGCTGAAAAATGGCTAAATATCAATTTAAATTACAAGTAAAACCAACTAAATTTATTATTAATAATTATGAAAGTAATTGACATCATAAACAATTCAAAAAAAACACTCTTTTCATTTGAACTTTTACCACCATTGAAAGGTAATAGCATTGTACCAATTTATAAAGCCATTGACCCACTTATGCAGTTCAGTCCTTCGCATATCAATATTACTTATCACCAAGAAGAAGTAGTATATAAAAAACTTAAAAATGGCTTATTAGAAAAAAAAACAGTTAGAAAAAGACCTGGAACAGTTGCTATTTCTGCTGCTATTAAATATAAATATCCCAATGTAGAAGTGGTACCACATATTATTTGTGGTGGTTTTACAAAAGAAGAGACAGAATATGCATTAATAGATTTTCATTTTCTTGGAATCGACAATATTTTGGTTTTACGCGGCGACCCACCCAAAACAAGCCGCACTTTTATTACTGAAAAAAATGGTCATTCGCATGCTTCTGAACTTATATCGCAGATTATTGATATGAATCAAGGAAAATACTTAGACAATGAATTAGAAAATTCAACTTCAACTGATTTTTGTATTGGTGTTGCTGGGTATCCCGAAAAACATATTGAAGCTCCCAATTTAAAATCGGACTTACGGTACTTAAAAGAAAAGATCAATAATGGTGCTGAATACATTGTTACACAGATGTTTTTTGACAATCAAAAATATTTCGACTTTGTTAAATTGTGCAGAGAAGAAGGCATAAATGTTCCAATTATTCCAGGTATTAAGCCAATAACAACGCTTAATGATATTAAGTTGCTTCCACAGATTTTTAATATTGATATTCCCGAAGATTTAGAAAAAGAAATTAAGAAATGTAGCAGCAATGAACAAGCATTTCAGGTTGGTATTGAATGGGGCATTAAACAATCGAAAGAATTAGTTAAATTTGGAGTGCCAGCATTGCATTATTTTACGATTGGCATTTCGGAAAACATTAAAAAAATAGCTGAAACAATATTTTAATACATAAAAACAATATTAAAACATATCAATATGAAATTTTTTATTGACACTGCCAATCTAAAGCAAATTCAAGAAGCCCAATCTTTAGGTATATTAGATGGGGTTACTACCAATCCTTCGCTAATGGCAAAAGAAGGCATCAAAGGACAAGCAAATATCATACAACATTATTTAGATATTTGTAAAACAGTTTCCGGAGATGTAAGTGCCGAAGTTATTACTACTGATTATGAAGAAATTATTAAAGAAGGGAAAAAGCTTGCTTCATTGCATCCTCATATCGTTGTTAAGGTTCCAATGATTAAAGATGGGATTAAAGCCATTAAATATTTTTCTGACCATCATATTAAAACAAACTGTACCTTGGTATTTTCTGCAGGTCAAGCTTTGTTGGCGGCAAAAGCTGGAGCAACTTATGTTTCTCCTTTTATTGGAAGGCTCGATGATACTAGTACCGATGGAATTTCATTGATACAACAAATAGTTCATATTTATCAAAATTATGACTACCAGACTCAGGTGCTTGCTGCTTCTATTCGACATCCTATGCATATTATTATGTGTGCAGAAGTGGGTGCAGATGTAGTTACATGCCCTTTGGATGTTATTCTTTCTTTATTTAATCATCCATTAACCGATATTGGATTAGCAAAATTTTTAGCTGATTATAAAAAATCTCAATAATTTAAGACGATGAAGGTTCATTTTATTGCTATAGGTGGCAGTGCAATGCACAATTTAGCCATAGCTCTCTGTAAAAAAGGTTATAAAGTTTCAGGTTCTGATGATGAAATTTTTGAACCTTCTAAAAGTAGATTAGAAAATTATCATTTGCTGCCAGAAACAATTGGTTGGAACGAAAATAAAATTACTAAAGAACTTGATGCAGTAATTGTTGGTATGCATGCTCGAATTGATAATCCAGAATTGATTAAAGCTCAATCTTTAGGTCTTAACATTTATTCTTATCCTGAATACCTTTACGAACAATCAAAAGATAAAATAAGAGTAGTCATTGGTGGAAGTCATGGTAAAACCACCATTACCTCTATGATTATTCATGTTTTAAACTATTATCATATTGATTGCGATTATATGGTAGGTGCTCAATTGGAAGGTTTTGATGTGATGGTTAAATTATCTGACAATGCAGCTATTACAGTATTAGAAGGAGATGAATACCTAACCTCACCCATCGATAGACGTCCAAAATTTCATTTATATAAACCAACTATTGCCTTACTTAGCGGAATTGCTTGGGACCACATCAATGTTTTTCCTACTTTCGATAATTATATAGAACAATTCAAGATTTTCCTTAATTTAATCGTTAAAAGAGGCTCTTTAATTTATTGTACTGATGATGAGAATGTAAAAACTATATGCGAAACAAATAAAAACGACATATATAAATACCCATATTCTTTACCTGCCTATACCATTGAAAATAATATTACAAATTTAGTATATAATAATAAAAAATACCCTTTAAAAATATTTGGAAAGCACAATTTACTAAATCTTAATGGAGCAAGATTAGTGTGTAATCTTTTAAAGATAGACGATGAGCACTTTTATGAAGCTATAACTTCTTTTAAAGGTGCATCTAAGCGATTAGAACTTGTAAAAAGCAATGAAACTGTTGCAATTTATAAAGATTTTGCCCATGCACCTTCTAAATTGAAAGCTACAATTAATGCTGTGAAAGAGCAATATCCTCAAAGAAAATTAATTGCTTGCATCGAATTGCATACATTTAGCAGTTTAAATGAAAAATTTCTCCAAGAATATCACCTTTCTATGTCTGCCGCTGATACTGCCATTGTTTACTACAATCAGCATACCTTGGAGCATAAAAAGTTGCCATATATTTCGCCCGAACAAGTTAAATCTGCTTTTGGAGGAAACAATCTTATAGTATATAATGATTCTAAGCGATTAATGGATGATTTATGCAAGATGGATATGAAAGAAAAAAATCTTCTAATGATGAGTTCTGGCAATTTCGATGGAATTAATTTGAACGAACTTGCTGATAACATTATAAAATAGTCATGATCATTTATTCCATTTATCGATGAATTACTTAGCACATACATTTCTTTCAGGTGAAAATCCAAAATTGATTGTTGGTGGAGTAATTGCTGATGCAATAAAGGGAAATCATCTTGATATTTATGAAAAAGATATTGCTCTTGGTATAAAACTACACAGAGCTATTGACCAATATACTGATTCAAATGATATTGTCCATCATAGTAAAGAAAGACTATATGGTAAATATCACAAATATGCTGGTGTGATTGTAGATATGTTTTACGACCATTTTCTTGCCAAGAATTGGAATGATTATTCAACAATTAGTCTTGAGCAAACTGCTTATAATACTTACGGATTGCTTCTAAAACATCACTCTATCCTACCTCCTAAAATAATCCGAATGCTTCCATTTATGATTTATTATAACTGGTTTGTTTCTTATGCAGACATTAATAAATTATCCTTACATTTTCAAGGAATGGCAAAAAGAACAACCTTTGTTTCAGGGATGGAAAATGTTACCGAAGACCTCTATAACGATTATTCCTTATATGAGGAAGAATTTAAGCATTTTTTTCCTCAAGTAATTGATTTTGCTAATAAATACTTAAAAATTGAATAAAGATTTCAAATCAAAGAAATTTTTAAAGAAATACAATCTTCTATACGACAATTGAAGGAAAAGCAAATAATCGTAGGGTAAAATTCATTAAATTATAAAGAAATTAGTACTAAAAAAAGCTGCAACAATTGAACATCAATTGTTGCAGCTTTTTTAGTAGCGGGGATAGGACTCGAACCTATGACCTTCGGGTTATGAGCCCGACGAGCTACCACTGCTCCACCCCGCAATATATATTATATTATTTAAATATTCTATTTGGAGTGCAAAGATATATTTTGTTTCTTTGTTATCAAAATAAATCTTAATAAAATTCACAAAATGGCTCATAAAGCAGGCTATGTTAATATAATAGGGAATCCAAATGTCGGAAAATCAACTTTAATGAACGTTTTAGTTGGTGAAAAACTTTCTATCATTACTCCAAAAATACAAACAACCCGTCACCGAATTATCGGGATTCTAAATACAAATGATTACCAAATAGTTTTTTCTGATACACCTGGTGTTCTTGAACCTCATTATTTATTGCAAGAAGCAATGATGAAAAATGTAAGTAGTGCCCTCGAAGATGCCGATATTTTTCTGCTTATGACGGAAATAGATGCTGATTTTAGCCACGAAAAGGTATTATTAAAAATATTAGAGTCTAAAATACCCGTTTTATTGCTGATTAATAAAATTGATCAATCAAATCAAGAGAAAGTAAACGAAAAAATTATTTTTTGGAAAAGTAAATACCCTTCTTTTGAAGTGATTGCCATTTCTGCATTAGAAAAATTTAATGTAGAAGCTATATTAAACAAAATAATTGAATTGCTTCCAGAATCAGAACCATACTTCCCGAAAGACGAACTAACTGATAAGCCCGAACGCTTTTTTGTTTCCGAAATTATACGTGAAAAAATATTACGCTTTTACCAAAAAGAAATACCTTATAGCGTTGAAATAGAAGTAGAAACGTTTAAAGAAGAAGAAACAATTATCAAAATAAGAGCTATAATCTATGTTGCAAGAGATTCTCAAAAAGGAATCATTATTGGACATCAAGGAGCTGCCCTTAAAAAAGTTGGAACAGAAGCCCGTAAAGACCTTGAACGTTTTTTTCAAAAACAAGTATTCATTGAATTATATGTTAAAGTGAATCCAGATTGGAGAGATAATGAAACCCAATTAAAACGTTTTGGCTATATTCAATAAGATAAATTCGACAAACTTATTAGTTTTCATGCGTTAAGAAAAAATGTCGACTAATGCGAAATTAAATCCATCCTTTTATCCAATAAAAAAATATGGCACCATACTCTCTGGCAACGATAATTTCGTATTTAAGATGGTTCCAAAACTGATAACGAAGGGTAATGCTATTTCCAACGTCAGGAATCATTGATGTTCTTCCCCCTAGCTTTTTATCATCGAATGTAATATTTGCTGAAATGGAGTTTTCAAAAGTTGGAAACCCACCAACAATTCTAAAACCAGCTTTTCTAAAAGTTAAAACAGCTCTATAAGTATGTTCAGGTGAGGTAACTAAAACGATGGAGCTATCTTTTATTATACTGTTCAATAAGTATGAAATATTTAATGCTTGAGAGCGAGTATTTGTGCCTTTATTTTCATATATAATTCTATCTTCGCTTATATTTCGTAATATAAGTTCATCTTTTATCATTGCAGCATCATCATTTTTTTGACTTTCCGAAGAAGGCATTGCAATAATTATTTTAGCTGTAGGAAATTGATTCGCAAGTTGTGCGGTATAATATGTTCTAATTAATCCAGATTCACTTGGCATTCCGCTTCCACTTAATAATACAATATAAGCAGGCTTTTTAAGAATTGAACTGTTGGTCGTCCCAAGCCAATAATACAACCAAAAAGGTAAGGTTGTAAAGCTTAATATTACCACCAATAAAGAAAAACTTCCAAATGAGATGAAAGAAATTTTTAAAAATTTAATTGTAATTTTAATAAAACGTTTAAAAAATCCTTTATTCCAGAAATTAAATTTCATATTTTTAAATAAACTGCTATTTGCAAAGCAACGCTTCAAAAAAAAAAGCGGTTAAAACCGCTTAAATAAAATTAAAGGTTAACACACATTACTGGTATCAAGTAAGGATTAAATATTAAGCTTTCTTCATAAGCCTGTATATAATTTTCTGGGTCTGGATCGTTCATAATGATAATCATATCCGCCTTAATAGAATCTGAATATTTTAACAATTGTTCGCCAAAATTTCCATCTTTTACTGCTTCCTTTTCAATAAATTCTATATTGTTTTTCTCAAATTCAGGCTTAACAAACTTATTAATCAATGTTTTCATTTTAATTTGAGCAACACCAGATGGCTCATAAAGTTTAAAAATATGAACTTTTGCACCGAAAGCTTTAGCAAAAAGTCTTGCCCATACAATTTTAGGTCCAACCTTTGTAGTAGTGCTTACAGGAAATATAATGTTTTTCATTGCTCCTGAATAATCTACTCCTTTTTGAATAACAATATTAGGGCATTTTGTTTTTGAAACCAGCTTAAAAGCATCTGCTCCAGTAAAAAAATTGAAAAGATTTGTTGATTTACCTGGTGTTCCAAATAATAATAAACCAATATTTAATTCTTTTACAGTTTCTGCCAAAGTTGCAAACAAACTACCTTTTTTAATAACATAATTAACATCAATGTTATATTTATTTTTAACCTCAGTTGCAAGGTTTTTCAACTTTACTAAAGCACCTTCTTCCCCAATATTTTCTTTTTTCAGTTTAGAAATTGAATCTTTGGTAAGAATATGGGCAAGTGTAACTTTAAAATTTATTATTTTTGCTATTGATGCTCCATAATCAACGGCTTTTAAAGTAACATCTGAAAAATCGGTAGGAATGAGTAGTATATTTTCTGGCATATATAAATGTTTAAATTAGTTTTTTATTACAAAAATAGTATATTTTTTATAACATACAAGAAAAATATTTACAGATAATTTTTATTGTAATTATTAAATCTACCGTTATTCCTCATTTTGTGTATCTTTGATAAATTTTAAGTCTCACAAAATAGTTTTTAAATAGTTTTTTTATTCTTACATATATAGAAAGATTTTTGTAAGTATATGGATAGCTATTGAAATTTATATCAAATGATTAAAAAAATATTTACTTTTCAAGATAAATCATCTCAAAACATATATGCCTATAAATGGTTCAATAAGTTAAATGATGCACCTAATGCTATCGTCATAATTATTCACGGTATGGCTGAACATGCTCAACGATACGAGCCTTTTGCAAAGTCGCTGGTTGATGCAGGATATATTGTATATGCCAATGACCATAGAGGACATGGCAAAACTGCGGTAAATGCTATCAATACAGGATATTTTGCAGATAACAAAGGATGGGAACTTGTTTTAGACAATATTGAACAACTCAAAACTATTGCCATAAAAGAAAATCCAAATATTCCATTGTTTGTTTTTGGACATAGTATGGGGTCGTTGCTTTTAAGAAATATTATATTTAAATATCCTAATAATATCAATGGAATTATTCTATCTGGAACTTCTTATACACCGTCTATATTAATAAATTTTGGAAAAACATTAGCTAAATTACAAATTTTGTTCAAAGGGAAAAAATACAGAAGTAAATTACTTGATAAACTTTCATTTGGAAGCTTTAATAAAAAATTTAAGCCTGTTAAAACACCTTTCGATTGGTTAAGCACAGATGCTTCAGAAGTGGGAAAATATATAAAAGACGATTATTGCGGTTTTGTTTGTACTACTCAATTTTTTTACGATTTGTTTTGTGGAATACAACATATACAAAAGCAATCGAATATCAATCAAATTCCAAAGCAATTGCCTATTTTCATTATTTGCGGCTCAGAGGATGCCGTTGGCAACTTTACAAAAGGCACTAAAAAAGTGAAAGACCAGCTTACTAATGCTGGGATATCAAATATTAAACTTCATATATATGAAGGATTTCGGCACGAACTCACCAATGAAATTAATAAAAGCATTGTTTATAAAGATATTATTGAGTGGATAAATCAAATAAATCAATAATATTAAAGGAATTATTAAAACTAATATTTATTAATAACTATTTTTTGTGAAATTTTAGTATTCTGATTATATATAACTGCCATATAGCAGCCAATGAGCAAACCACTTATATCAATTTTTATCTGATAAAGGGCATTATTGCTTGAATAATATTTGGTGGGAATCATTTTTCGTCCCATCACATCAAATAAATCAATGTTAAATGGAAGAGCTTCGGGGTTGTTGCAATTAATTACCAACTGATTTTCTTGTTGAAAAATACTTATGATGGAAAACACATTTGAATTTTCACTGCATTTAATTGAAATAACATCAGAATAAGCATATTTTCCATCATAATCGGTTTGTTTTAAACGATAATATTCGGTAATGCCTATAGTTGGAAAATAATCATAAGCTGTATAATTGAGTATGCTATTACTATTACCTGCACCTTTTACTGTTGTTACAACGTTCCAATTTTTCAAATCATTCGATTTTTCTATAGTGAAAAAATCATTGTTTGTCTCGGTAGCCGTCGTCCAATAAAGCATAGTTTCTTTACCAGTGCATTTTCCATCAAAACTAAGCAATTGAATTGGCAATGGAACTAAACTGTTTGTTCCAACCCATATATTGCAAGTTGTAGTATTATCGGTTGGAATATTATAAATATAATTATTTATATTATCTACCAAACCAACAGGAGTATTAAACCAATATCCATTTGTTGGGACAGTTGGAACCCAGTGCTGCGCTTTCAAATTTGTTTCTATGATACTGTTTAAATCGTTTGCTTCGTCATAATATAACGTTAAACTTGCTGAAGGTTTAGTTGTATAATCAGACACATTGGCAATCCAAAAACGGTCAATCGCATTTTCAGAATTTTCGGGCACATAATAACCCATCATATTTACTACCGAATTGGTTCCATCTGATGGATAAGGATAATTTAAATTGTTAGTATGATAAGTAGAAACAGAAACATTGCCTGCAGCCCCAACACCAGCACCAGTAGATGGAATATAATAAACAAATCTTACAGTAGTTCTCAATGCAGTGATAAATGGGAAAGTATATGTTCCGGTTGATGTACCGATATTCCATTGTATTTTGCTCGTACAAGTATTTGCAGGTAAAGGATTTGAGGTAGATGACCCATTATCATAAGTTTCGCTTAATACACCACTATTACTTAATGAGTATGTAATTGCTGTATTAGATGGATTATTAATTACAATTCTATGACTATTTAAGGAAAATATGCCGTTCGTTAAAGTAAGCACTCCATTGGTTCCATTTCCAATGGTATTATATCCATTACTTTCAGGCATTGTATTATCTAAACGAACAATATCTGTATTGTTTGTTTTATTGATTTTTAAATTCTCAAAATTAGTAGGATTACTTCCTCCAATGATTTGAGGAGTTGTGCTTCCAATCAATTGAACTGTTCCAATAATAGCATTTGAATTAGTAAATACTTTATTTATTGCCAAAGTGGCATTATTCATCCAATTGCCGGTTAAAGAAATGGTGCCATCGTTTTCAATTGTTCCGTGAGTAGTATTTGTAGAATTTGAGGCATTGGTATAACCCCCACTGCCAATATAAACAGTTGCACCTGTTGTAATTTTAATAATAGCACCATCATTTTCAATACCTTGTGCATAGAGAAAGATTGGAAATATTAAATTAATAAGAAGAAGATATTTTTTCATTTAATAGTTAATCTTAATAATTTGATTGTAAATATACATAAAAAACTCTTTATATCCAAAAATATATCATATAAACCTAAAATCAGGTGTTTTTACCTATTATTTTTAATTCCATTCTAATTATTAATTGTTCACTCTTTTCAAATAGAAACAAAATAACCTATTATATATCAACATTATTTTAATGTTTCTTATCATTGTGTTGGATATATGTTTTAACAACAATATTGGAAAATAATTAATTAATTTTTTTTTGAATGGAATAATTATATAATTTTGCAGCGATATGTAAAAATTATCATAACGAAAAATTTTATAAACATTAAAAAAAATGCGAATAATTATGAAAAAATCAATGAAGGTAATCATGACGCTCATGATATTTGTGGCTCTTACCACAATGCTCACATTTAGCTGTAAAAAAGACAAAAAAGAAGAAGTAAAACCAAATCCAACAATAAGTTTTAATACTGATGCGGGCTATACTTTTGCATCTCTTACGACGCATTATGGCGATACCTTGAAAGTAGGGGTAAAAGGAAAATCAAATGGCAGCGATAATCTTACAAAATTTAAACTAACTGCTAATGGTCAAACCATGTTAGATACTACTATAAACACTGCTGAATACAATGCAAATTTTTTAATAACAAAAGGGCTTTCGGATAAAGAATCTTGGGTATTTACTTTTACAGATGCAACTGGAAAATCAGCAAAAGACTCAATTGTAATGACAAGAACTCGTGAGATTAACACATTTGCATCTGTAATAATTGGAGCTCAAAACAATGCAACAGTAGGTGGTTTCTATAGTACATCTAACAACACTGTTTACACGCTGGATGATGCTTTTAACAATCAAGCATTAATTGACATTTTTTGTTTTTATGAATCAAATAACAATAAAACAGCGTTGGCTTCACCTGGTGCGGGTATTACAAACGTTTTTATTGGTGCACATGATCCAATGAACTATACAGCAAAAAACACAACGATGTATGTTAAAACAACATTGACTGCTGCTGATTTTGATGCTGTAGCAAATGATGATGCAATAATTCCTACTTATATTGCAGCCAGTCCATCTAGAAAAGCAAAAAATCTTGTTATAGGAGATGTATATTGCTTCTTAACTCAAAGAGGTAATATGGGTTTATTAAAAGTTACCGCAGTAACTCCCAATGCTGATGGGTCAGCAGAGTTTGCAATAAAAATACAGAAATAATTTATTATATAAAATCAAGTCAGTCATTTGTATTAATGACTGACTTTTTATTAAATTTAATTTTATGAACAGATACTTTATCTTGTTTTTAGCAATAATTACCTTATTGTTTTTGGGATGCAAAAAAGAGAAAACACATACTTCTCCAACAATAGAATTGAGGACTGGAAGTGAATTTGTTTCAGAAGGAGCAATAGTGAGCGAAGGAAAACAACTCAAATTCGGGATTATTGTAAATAAAGGTGATGCGAAGATTACCAATATCGTTATAAAAAGAATATCAGGTACCAATATCAAAACATTGCTTGATAAAGGAATATATGAAGACATCATTGATACCAATTATATTTATTATAAAGACTCTTGTAAAAGCGAAGAATGGCTCATCTCGGTGATGGATCAAAATCGAAACTCTGCGTCCACATCTATACATATTACAAAAAATAATATTATCAGTTATGGTGAAATCATTTATCATCCTTCTATTACCTTGGGATTTCAAAACAATACAGAATATCCTCATTTTTTTGACCCTATCAATGGAAAGACCTATTTTACCAAGCCAGCTGATAACGAACAAAATACCACTGACATTTTAGTTTATTATTATACAGATGGTAGTATGCCTTCTCCAACATTTTCTTCTCCTGCCGAACAAGATGCTCCAACCTATTATAGTGAACTTGACAATTGGACTAAAAAGAATTATACCGCTTACGATTATGTTACTAAAGTTTCGGCAACAGAGTTTGATGCTGCCACCAATGATAGTTTACTAATTAAAAAATACGATGACCTTTGGGGACGTCGAAAATATAAATATGCAATTGCTAACACTATTTTCCCTTTTAAGACTAATGCTGGAAAATTGGGCATCATTAAAGTGATTTCTGCTGATATCATTGATACTGGTAAGATAACGTTTGCATTAAAAATGCAGAAGTAAAAAAGTACCTATAGTTAGATTGTTTAATTAATTTATATACATTAAAATGAATATCTATTTGAAAAATATTTTAAACACCTTTATTATATGTGTTCTCTTATCTGTTATCACCATCACTTCTTATGCTCAAAGTATAAGTGGAAATATTTCAGATATAAAGAGCAGTAAAACAATACCCGGAGTAAATGTTTTAATAAAATCTTCTATAGGAGCGACAAGCGATGCACAAGGGAATTATAAAATCAGCAATATAAAAGCTGGTGAATATACATTAAAAGTGAGTTGCATTGGTTACGAAGAAATTAAAAAGAAGGTTGTTGCTAAAGAAAACGAAAATATAACACTTAATTTTCTTTTAACTCCATCTACGGTAATGATGAATGAAGTAGTTATTAGTTCTACCAAAACCGAAAATCTGGTAAAGGATGTGCCACAAAGAGTTCAGCTAATTACTGCAAAGCAAATAGAAACCATCCCTGCCAATACCGTTGATGATTTGCTTGCCTATTCTCCTATGGTAAATATTAGCAGACCATTTGGCGTGTTATCATCTAAATCAACTGTAACTATGCGTGGTTTAAGTGGAAAAGAACAATCGCGTACTTTGGTTTTGGTAGATGGAATTCCAGTTAATAAGTCAGATGGCGGAACGGTTAATTGGAATTTGTATGATGTGGATAATGTGGAAAGGATTGAAGTAATTAAAGGACCAGGTTCTTCTTTGTATGGTGGCAATGCAATGGGTGGGGTTATTAATATTATAAGTAAAAAACCTATAGAAAAATTTGCAGGTAGTGCAAGCATTGAAGGAGGAACTTATAATACTTTTGGTGGTCATTTAAATATGAATGGAAAGCAAACTTTAACCAATAAGAATAGTTTTTACTGGAGACTTAGCGGACAATACTTGCAGAGCGATGGTTATATTACACAAGATAGTATTAACAGAACTCCTTATACCGTAAAATCTACTTCTCAGATTTATGGCACTGTTTTGAAAACCGGATATGATTTTGGAAAAAATAATATAGAACTTAATGCCTCATATTTTGTTGATAATATGGGAACAGGTGAAAAAGTATATCAGGAAGATGGCAATTTTACTGAACATGATACCTATCAATTGATGGCAAAATATAAGGGCGAAAGAAATAAAACCAAATGGAATATATCAGGCTATTATTTATTGGAGAATTATATTAAAGTGAATGAATACTTAAAAGATAACCTTTATACCTTATATGATGTGGCTTCAGCAAGGACAGATTTGGGTTTTTTAAGCACTGTTACTCGGAATTTTGGCAAATACAATACCATTACTTCAGGTATAGATATTAAATATGGTAGTGTAGATGCTTCTGATATTTATTACACTTCCACTGACCAAGTGGACAATGCAGGCAAAATGAATACTTATGCACTTTTCGTTCAGGATGAAATAAATTTAACCACTAAATTTAAAATTGTAGGTGGTTTGCGTTATGATTATGCAAAATTCTATGATGGGCTGTTTAACATAGAAAATCCATCCTCAGCAATGAGCAATATGAGTATATATAACCAACCACAAATGGAAAATAAGACTTGGAGTGCTTTAAGTCCTAAAATAGCTACCCAATATAAAATAAGCAATGACTTTAGAACTTATGTAAGTTATTCAAAAGGATTCCGTCCTTCGGTACTTGATGATTTGTGTCGTTCTGGGAGAGTAAAGGGGGGATTTAAAGTGGCAAACCCTGCATTAGAACCGGAATATATTGATAATTATGAGTTAGGAAGCGATATTACGTTATTTAAAAAGTTGTTTGTTGCTTTAACGGGGTATTACTCTCTTGGTAAAGATTTTATGTATTATGTTTCTACTGGTGAAAAAATTGATTTGGGTGGAGAAAAGGATGTTTTTGTAAGAGAGAATATCAGTAAAGTAGAAATATATGGCGTGGAAGCAGAAGCCAATTATGAAATAACACCAAAGCTTACTATATTTGGCAATTATGCTTACACACATTCACAAATTAAAGACCATATTGTAAAAAATCCATCAATAGATTCTAATTTAACAAAAAAGTATTTAACTGATGTTCCAACAAATATGGCTGTAGCTGGATTTAGTTGGAAAAATAGAATCGTAAATATGAGCGTATTTTGTCGTTATACAGGTGAAATGTGGATAAACGATTTAAATAGCTATGATGACAAATATTTCATGGCATATAAATACCCCTCATATTACACAGTAGATGCAAAACTATCAAAAGAAATCGGGAAATTAATGCTCGGCATTAGTATTCAAAACATCACAGACCAAAAATATTGGGATAGTAAAAAAGCCGTTTGTCCCGGTAGATTTGTGATGGGTAAGATAGGCTATAAGTTTTAACAATTAAAAAAAATAAGGTATGAATTCAAAAAAAAATTTATTAACAATCATTATCGTACTAACAACATTCTTAGTGAATGCTCAAGAATTAACCAACGATTTTTACGACAATGCCCCTACTATTGATTTAACAATGCCAAGCATTGAAATTACAGGCGAAATAAGCAATCCTGGCAAAGTTGATTTTAGCAAGCTTCCTTTACGCTCTGTTATTGCAAAAGAAGCATTATTAATAGATGGAAAAGAAAAGTTTATTGGTGCTTACCGTTATGATGGTTATTCGCTTTATGATATTTTAAATAATTCAATCCTTCAAAAGAAAAATGCCATTGAATTTGAGCCAATCATTGATTTATATGTGGAAATTGAAAATGCAAAGGGCGAAAAAGTGGTCGTTAGCTGGGGAGAGATTTATTATCCAGTTCATCGACACGAGATTATTATTGCGACAAAGGTTGCACGAATAATTCCTTCCAAAACAAAAGAATTGTGGACTTTACCTACTGAAAACAAATTAGTTGTTTGTTCTGATTTGGTGAGCGAGCGAAATATTTCAACTATTACTAAGATTACTATAAAATCTTATGCAAAATCATTTACTGTAAATAAAGGAATGAGCCCAATGTTTTCTAAAAGTATTAATTTGTTTTTGAAAAATAAATTAGTAGATTCAATTGTTGCTTATCCCAATGGGTTTAATGTTGATAAATATCCTACCATATTTTATGGCAGAGGGAAAGGCATTCATAGCACTTCTACTTTTAATGGAATTCAATTAAAAGAAATTTTGAATACATACAATAACAATACAAAAGAGCAAATTCAAAATGGATTAATTGTTTTTCTTGCCAAAGATGGCTATCGTTGTTTATACACTTTTAGCGAAATATTTAATCGCAACGACCAGGCTGAAGTTTTGTTAATTGATAAAATGAAAGTAAAAGATGGTGGGGCATTTTCGGTATTTCCAGCTGCTGATTTCTTTTCTGATAGGGCAGTTAAAGCTGTTGAAGCCATTTATATTGAATAAATTCAATAATACTTCTCACTTCATACGCCTGCATGTTACGCAGGCAATGTGTTTTATTATTGTATAGAAATATTTTCTAAGAATATCTGGTCTCTATGGGGAGACATTGGTGCTAAAATAAACAAATATAATATGTTGATTAAACTATATGGTTTTCACAATAACTGATTTTAATTTTTCAATTGTATATGGTTTTGAGACAATGCCATCGTAACGAAGGTTTTGGTACATTTCAGCAAATTCTTCTTTATCGTGGGCAGTAAGCACTACAATAGGAGTTTCATTGTTGGGATAAGCAAACTTAGACCTGATAAATTCAATGGTCTCAATACCACTCATCACCGGCATTTCAATATCCATTAAAATTAAATCAACATTCTTGGTATCAAGAAAATCTATGGCTTCTTTTCCATTGGTAGCTTCATAAAACTCAATACCAAGTTCTATGGCAATTGATTTTACTAATAATCTATTGGTTGCTGTATCATCAACAACTAATATGCGATTTGTTTTGGTCATAGTGAATGATATTATTTTATTTGGTCAGAAGACGGAAGTCCGAAGTAAAACGATACTTCCGTCTTCGGTCTTCTAACTATTTCAAATACTTGTCCAGCCATTCAAAGAATACTCTTTGCCATAAAACGCTATTTTGAGGTTTCAGTACAAAATGACTTTCTTCAGGAAAGTACAAAAATCTGCTTGGTATTCCTTGCAATTGAGCTGCATTAAATGCCTGCATTCCTTCAGTATAAGGAATTCTAAAATCATTACCTCCTTCAATTACCATAATTGGGGTATCCCAATTGCCTACAAATTTATGAGGTGAAAAATCATAACTTTTAGGAGTAGGTTTTTTCCAATAAGCTCCACCAAGGTCGTGATTGGCAAACCACATTTCTTCGGTACTTCCATACCAACTTTCAAAATTAAACATTCCACAATGTGCTATAAATGCTTTAAATCGTTTGTTGTGATGACCAGCAAGCCAATATACAGAAAAGCCACCATAACTGGCACCTATAGCTCCCATACGGTTTTTGTCGATGAAAGGCTCTATAGAAACAGTATCTATTGCTGTTAAATAATCATTCATATTCTGACCACCATAGTCTTGACTAATCTCATCATTCCATTCCTGACCAAAAGTAGGTAATCCTCTTCTGTTTGGTGCCACAATCACATAACCATTGGCAGCCATTATTTGGAAATTCCATCTGTATGAAAAAAATTGACTCACTGCACTTTGTGGTCCACCCTGACAATAAAGAAGAGCGGGATATTTTTTAGTTTTATCAAAGTTTGGAGGTAATATCACCCATACCAACATTTTTTTATTATCGGTAGTAGTTACCCATCGACTTTCCACCTTTGCTAATGCCAATTTATCTAGTATTGTTTTGTTTGTAAACGTAATTTGTGTTTCTTTTAAACCTGTTTTAGTGTTCTCAATTTTAAATATTTCAGTCGGCAATGACATTGTCATTTTTGTACCAATTATGTTGTTGCCATTGGTTGCTATATCGGTGTAATCGTGCCATCCATTTGTTAATTGCTCAATCTTTTTAGTAGTAATGTCAATGGAATACACTTGATAAGTAGCATTAATACCACTAATAAAATATAATAAGTTTATATTTGAGTTGCTCCATCTAAAATTTGAGGAACTTTGGTCAAAGTTAGCGGATAAATCTGTGCTTTGTTTTGTTGTTAAATCATACAACATAATTCTTTTTTTGTCTGATTCAAAAGCGGGTGTTTTCATGCTACTCCATACAATTTTTTTGCTATCTGTAGAAAAAACAGGGTCCATATCATATCCAAGCATACTAGAACTAATGTTTTCGGTTTGTTTGGTATCGAGGTGATAAATGTATATGTCAGAATTGGTGCTAATGGCGTCTTCTTTACCTATTAGTTTTTTGCAAGTAAAAGCAATCATAAAACCATTAGGGCTCCAATTTATTTGTTCCAAACCACCATCAGGAGTGAGCGGAGAGTCGAAACGCTCGTTTTTCATAATATCAATTGGTTCGCCTATGCTGTTTTCTTGGTATGGAGCATAAAATATATGACTATAGGAGAAATCGCTCCAACTATCCCAATGACGATACATCAAATCATCAACAATTCGAGCATTTGCAAGCGGTAGATCAGGATAAACGTCATTTACCGTTTTATCTAATTTTACATCTTTGATAAATAGTATGTTTTTCATATCAGGCGAATACGAAAACCCATTGATGCCTTCTTCTATATTAGTGATTTTATTTTTGTTACTCCCATCAGGGTTCATTTCCCATATTTGCACCGAACCACCTTCAGCAGAGAGGAAACCAATTTTTTTGCCATCAGGTCTCCAGATTCCATTAAATTCACTTCCTTTAAAATCGGTTACTTTGAATGGATTTCCCCCATTTATTGAGATAGTATAAAGGTCTCTGTTCCCTTTATTTTCCTTTAGGTCATAATATGTGATACCAAATAAAATTTGTTTACCATCCGGTGATAGCTGGGCGTCGCTCACCCTACCTAATTTCCATAACAATTCTGGTGTTAATATTTCTTGCGATTTCACTGAAATAATTATTACCGAAAGAATTAGAAAAATAATTACTTTTTTCATTTTCTGAATGTTTTAATTTATAATACTAAAAATTACACTATTATCATAACAAATAATTACAAAAGACTTCCATATTTCTTTTTGATCGACTCTATAAAATTCTTTTTAGTATATTGATAACCAATTTCAACCATTTCTTTTGCTTTAGAAATATCAAAGACCCCATAATTACTTAATTCTTTGAGTTCAATAAAAAAGTCGCATTGTGCTGCATTGTGTTTTACATTGGTAGCAATACTTAGGTGGAAAGAACGTTCTGCCACATTGGCGAGACTTTTCAATATTAATTGCTTTCCAGTAGGATTCACGTGCACCCCAATAAGGATTTTACAAAGGGTTTTAATAGGTTCCACAGGAAGATTATTGAGAACTCCACCATCCACATATATACTACCATTCATTTCTATGGGAGTAAACAAAACCGGAATACTTGAGGAAGCAATAATGGCTTTGGGCAAATCTTTTTCTGAAAAATATACTGTTTTACCCTCAATAAGGTCGGTTGCAGAAATAATTAATGGAACTTTTAATTCTTCAAAGGTTTTAGAGCGAAGATGTTGAGTGATTACTCTTAATAATCCTGTAATTTTCAACAAACCTCGTTTGGGAAAAATTAATTCCATATAATTAAAGAAACGGTGATCCGAAAATATTTCAAGAATTTCATCGGGTGAAAAACCGTCTGCATAAAATGCACCAACAATGGAACCAGCACTAACACCTGAAATAATATCAGGATAAATACCAGCCTCATTTAATGCTTTGAGCACACCAATATGGGCAAAACCTCTGGCACCTCCTCCACTTAATACTAAACCAAGTTTATATTTAGCTTTTTCCCTTTCCAATCTATGTTATACTTTGGGAATGTTTTTTAAAACTTCAACAATTAAATCCCAAAATTTTCTTACCGATTCAATATTCAATTTTTCATCTGGTGAATGTACTCCTCTAAGGGTTGGACCAAAAGAAATCATATCCATTTCGGGATATTTTTCTCCAATCAAACCGCATTCTAAACCCGCATGAATTGCCATTACCTTTGGCTCTCTTTTATATAAAGTAAGGTATGAATTTTTAACTGTTTTTAAAATTTCAGATTTAAGGTTGGGTTGCCAACCAGGATAACCTTCTCCATGTTGTATGCGGGCATTGGCAAGTAAGAAAACACTTGCAACCATATCTACAATATCTTGTTTTGCAGAAACAACAGAACTTCTTTGACTAGTACCTACTTTAATGAGGTTGCCTTCTACCATTTTAATAGTAGCTAAATTCGTTGAAGTTTCAACTAAATCGGGCATTTCGGCAGTCATGGCAATTACTCCATGCGGACAGGCATATAAAGCATTAAGTAAGTTATCAGTGATTTTTGAATCAATAATGGTATCGGGTAGTTTAGTGGATTCGCATGTGATTTTGATATTTAATTCTGTTGTTTTGTATTCATTACGAATTATTTTTTCATAATCTTTAACAAAATCAAGCAAACTAGCTTTTGATGATTCAGCAACTGTAATAATTGCATAAGCCTCGCGAGGTATAGCATTTCTAAGATTACCACCATCAATAGATGATAAACGAATGCCAAATTGCTTACAGTTCCACAACAAACGGTTTAGTAATTTATTTGAGTTGGCAAGTCCTTTATTAATATCATCTCCAGAATGCCCACCTTTTAATCCACTTACCATTATTTTATAAGCTATAGAGTTTGGTGAAGGAATATCTGTGCTGTAATTAAAGGTAGCTACTGTATCTTTTCCACCAGCACAACCAATATATAATTGTCCTTCGTCTTCCGAATCTAAATTTAATAAAATATTTCCTTTTAAAAACCCTGGTTTCAGTGCAAAAGCTCCAGTTAATCCAGTTTCTTCATCAACGGTGAAAAGACATTCTATTGGACCATGTTCTATCGTTTTTGATTCGAGAATAGCTAATTGAGCTGCAACACCAATACCATCATCTGCTCCCAACGTAGTGCCTTTAGCTTTTACCCATTCGCCTGATATAAATGGTTGAATCGGGTCTTTGTTAAAATCATGAACGGTATCGCTATTTTTTTCGCATACCATATCAATATGACTTTGCAATATCACTGTTTTTAAGTTTTCTTTGCCTTTGGTAGCTGGTTTTCTAATTAAAACGTTACCTATTTCATCGGTAATAGTTTCTAAACCTTGACTTTTACCATAAGAAACAATAAAAGCTGCTATTTTTTCTTCTTTTTTGGATGGTCTGGGATATTTGCATATTTCTTCAAAATAATACCAAACTTTTTCTGGATATAATCCATTTAATATTGAATTCATAATTTTATATTTTATATTAAAGATGCTAAATTAAACTTTTTTTTTAATTGATATCAGATATAATTTTAATTGTTTTTATATTATGAGGTGAATAAAATGATAAAAGCTCGCAATGTGTGTAAACTAAAAAAAGCTAATTTAGCAATTCATTCCGTTTTAAAAAATGATTTTCCACCCAATTAGTGCGAAGTCTCTGCTATTTTAAGACTCTGCCTACATCATTTATTCAACAATAGAGCCATCATACTAACAAATAAGTCGCTGCTAATGCAGCTAAATTAGCTTGAAAGATAAAAACATTGCGGAACATAGCGTAAAAACCTCTTCAATGAAGAATTTAAACTTTTTGAAAAAAAATTGTTTATCAATTTCTTTGGTTTTCAATTTTTTATACCTTTACATCATTATTCAATAATCATACACAAATAATATGAATAAGATAGAACCTAACTTTAACGATAGTAAAACATTAGAGAAATATTCCTCCGCTTTTACTTTGTCGGATATGGAAATATTTATTTTTCCAGAACTCTTTTACCCATTAGTAATCTCAAATATTATGTCGCCCATTATATGGCAATGGCGTGACGACCCGTGGTTTAAAGATATCCATAAAAAAACATTCACATACAAGATTAACCGCGTCAAGCAGTTTATTATGGACCATTTTGTTTTTAATCTAGATTTGGAAACATGGGGTTTAACAAACAAAGAACAAGAAATTAGCAGGTTTAAAAACTTTTTCGATATAGACGTTTTGCAACAATCTAATGCTTTGTTTGGATACGAAGGGGATAAATACTATTTCGATATGGATATCCGCAAGCATTTTGGCTTAGATAAATATACCACAGATACAATTCCTTATTGGAAAACAGAAACAGTGGAAGCAATGAATGCCTTTCAATACAAAGAAGGGTTTAAGAATGGAGCAGGAGAATGTGTTTCCTTATCTGCATTATATGCCGCAACATTATTTGTGGTAGGTCGAGTTCCACTGGAAAAAATATTTTTAATTGCTACTCCACTTCATTCACAAAACTTTATAAATGTAAACGAAGGAGTAATAACCAACAACAGACGCATTGTAACTAAAAAGATGTGGTTTAATGGCACGCTGATGTCTGCCAGAGCTCGTAGGGCAATAGAAAATGAAAACATTACCATTGTTGCACATATTTCCGGGTTTATTCACACGCTTTATCCAGAGGCGACCATTCATCCACTTGCATACAAAATATTTACCAGCAGCTTGCAACAATACTTAAAAACCGAACTAACACCCGAAATTTTTATTAACTACTTAAGGTATGAAATGAACTTTAAGCAGTGCTTTCAATATAAGCACCACTTAAATGGAAAAGACAAATACATCGCACTCGAAAAAATATTTGCTTATGAACACCTCAGCCAGATAAACTTCACAGAAACAACCCGAGATGCATTTATGGATGAAATTGACCCAGATGAATATTGTCTGTCGCCAATTGAAGGTAGGATATGTATTTGCGATATTGAAGACTTTATCAACAACAATAAAAACCTTACTATTGATGAAATAAAGGAACATTTTTTAGCTTTTGCAATAGAAAGCAAATGCAAAAACCACGAAAACATAGAACTGATATTTGATGGATTAAAACAATTTATCAATGTGCATCCTCGTTTACCAAATGCCGATAAAAACTTTGCTTCAGAAAATTTGTTGGAAATACATATACACCAAACCCGTCAAGAAATTGTTGATTATATTTTCGCACAATCAGATTACAACCACATAGCCAATATGGTTTTATATACTTATAGGCAAATGGACAAAATTGATTGGATTCCATTTATTAAAGCTGCTACAGAACGCAATCCCGTTTCGGTTGTAGCTTTTAAAGGAAAAACAATCGAAGAAGTATACCAACTCTTGGTTGCGATGACGAATAAATCTATTTATGATGAAAAACGTCTTGCCCAGCCCGATGAAGTATGGAATTTTAGACGTGGCGATGGTGTTGAAAAAGCATTGTTGCTTGCCAACTTGGTTGTAAATACTTTGAAACCGAAAGATATTCTACTTATCATTAATAGAACACAAGTTGAACTAAAAATTGCTAACAAACTTTATACTTTCTCCTCTGCAAAGGACTTCGAATTAAAAGAAATACATTTGCCAATTAAAATCGATTGAATATCTTAATACTAATTTCACGCAAAGTTCGCTAAGAAAAAAACACGCAAAGCTCGCTAAGAAAAAAAACAGGCAAAGAAGGCAAAGAAAAAAAACAAAAAGGAGTCAGGGAATGATGACTGAAAATGAAATATCTCACAAAATAATAGGAGTAGCCATAAAATTGCATAAAATGCTAGGTGCAGGGTTGCTCGAATCAGCTTATGAAAGTCCGTTTGCATTTGAATTACGAGAATGTGGATTGTTTGTGGAACAACAAATACCGATGCCTTTAATTTATAAAGAAATAAAAATGGATTGCGGATATCGCATCGACTTGATGGTAGAAAAAAAAGTAATCGTTGAATTAAAATCAATAGAAGCACTTGCACCTATTCATTTTGCACAAACCCTCACTTATTTGAGGTTAAGTGGGTGTAAATTGAGATTACTGATTAATTTCAATACTGTTAAATTAAAAGATGGAATACATAGAATAGTAAATAATTTATAAATAATCAATGCTTAAAGCTCTTTGCGGTTCTTTGCGAAAAACTTTGCGCTTCTTTGCGTGAAAAAAAACATAGTAAGTAGCAACAAATTTTAAATATTCAAAGTTAAACTCAAAAACTGATAAGTATCAAAAAAAATCATCTATGGAATATCGACAAAATGAGCAGTTGCAATTGGCTTACGAATTTATTCAATTTACGAATAAAAATATATTTCTCACAGGCAAAGCAGGAACAGGAAAAACTACTTTTCTACATAATTTAAGGAAAACAACAGCCAAGCGGATGGTAGTGGTTGCTCCAACTGGTGTTGCTGCTATCAATGCAGGTGGTGTAACCATTCATTCTTTTTTTCAGTTGAGCTTTGCTCCTACTATTCCCGAAATTGCACTTCCTAAAAATAATGTCCCAAAGAAAACAGAATTTAACAGGAAGATGAATAGAGATAAAATTAGACTTATCAAATGTATTGATTTACTCGTGATTGATGAAATCAGCATGGTGCGTGCCGATATTTTAGATGCAGTAGATGAGGTTTTGCGTAAATACCGCAATCGCTACAAACCATTTGGTGGTGTACAATTGTTGATGATTGGCGATTTACATCAGCTTTCGCCAGTAATTAAAGATGCAGAATGGAATATTTTGAAAGACTATTACAAAAGTGTTTATTTTTTTGATAGTTTGGCACTTAAAAACACCAATCCTATTTGTATTGAACTAAAAGAAATATTCCGTCAATCGGATGCCATATTTATTGATTTGCTGAATAAGGTTAGAAAAAACACCATCGACCCACAAACCATTAAAGAACTAAATGCACGGTATATTCCGAATTTTAAACCTAAAGATGACGAAGGATACATTACGTTGACTACCCACAATGCCAATGCTTTTGAAACAAATCAAGCAAAATTGAAACAAATAAAATCAAATTCGCATTATTTTAGTGCTGAAATAAAAGGAGATTTTCCTACTTTCAACTTTCCTACCGAAGAAAAGCTGGAATTAAAAGTGAATGCACAAGTGATGTTCATCAAAAACGACCTTTCGGCAGAAAAAAACTTTTATAATGGGAAGATAGGGAAGATTACCCGCATTGAAGAAGATGTAATATATGTAAAATGCCCCTCCGAAACGATGGAAATTGCTGTTAGTCCTGTTGAATGGGAAAATGTTAAATACGCACTTAACGACGAAACCAAAGAAATTAAGGAAGAAATAGTTGGTAATTTTATTCAATATCCCCTCAAATTAGCTTGGGCAATAACCATTCACAAAAGTCAGGGACTCACCTTCGATAAAGTAATTATAGATGCCAATGCGGCATTTGCTTTCGGACAAGTATATGTAGCTTTAAGTCGTTGTAGAACATTTGATGGCATTGTTTTAAGTACACCTATTTCAGTTTCTGGCATTAAAACCGATAGTTTGGTGATTAACTATTCGCAAGAAGCTCAAGAAAACGAACCTGGTCCTGAAAAACTATTGGAATCAAAAACACTCTTTCAACAAGAATTAATATTCGAGTTGTTTGATTTTAAATTAACTAAATACCGATTTGATAGCTTATTAAAACTTGTTACCGAAAACAAAAATATACTTGAAACCTTTCTGATTAATGAATTACAAACAAAAAGAAATGATTGCGAATTAGAAATAATTCAAGTTGCCGATAAATTTAAAATGCAACTACAAACGCTAATGAATCAATCTAAACTTCCCGAAGAAACTCCAGAAGTGCAACAAAGAATTGCGAAAGCATGTGCTTATTTTGCTGATAAAATTGAAAAGCATTTGTATGTATTTACTCAAAATATCATTATAGAAACAGACAATAAGGCTGTTAAAAAGCTACTGATAGATGACATAGAGAATCTCCAAAGGGAAGCATTTATCAAATCTGCTTGTATAAAAAGTTGCTTGCAAGGCTTTGAAACTATAAAATATGTAAAGAATAGAAGCAATGCAGATGTGGATTTCCGTTTTTTGAACGTCCAAAAATCTAAATTGCCAAACCCAACGGTAGTTAACAAAAACATTCAACATCCAGCGTTATATACTACACTTAAAAATTGGTGTAACAATCGGGCAGAAGAAAAAGACTTACCTACCTTTATGATTTTGCCGCATAAGTCGATATTAGAATTGGTGAAAAACTTACCTACTTCACGTAAGGAATTAAAAGCCATCAAAGGAATAGGACAGGCAAAGATAAACCAGTTTGGAGATGATATTGTCTCTATGATTAAAGAGTATTGCGAAGATAATCATATTACACCAGCCCAAATAGATGTAAAAGAAGAAAAAA
This sequence comes from Bacteroidetes bacterium CG2_30_32_10, assembly GCA_001872995.1. Classification (GTDB taxonomy): domain Bacteria; phylum Bacteroidota; class Bacteroidia; order Bacteroidales; family CG2-30-32-10; genus CG2-30-32-10. The sequence goes on from MNXO01000135.1 coordinate 25,888, forward strand.
TAAAAAAGAAGAAAGAAATCGGTGAATCGAAAAAGTTGAGTTTTGATTTGTATAAATCTGGCAAAACTCTTGCCGAAGTAGCCAAAGAAAGGAATTTTGCGATCAGCACTATTGAAGGTCATTTGGCAAATTATGTGGCAAACGGCGAAATTGAAGTTACCGATTTTGTACCTCAAAAGAAATTGAACAAGATTTTACAATATATCAGCGAAAACCCAACCAAATCGATGGGAGAAATGAAGTATCATTTGGGGGAGGAGGTTACATTTTCTGATTTGCGATTTGTAATGAAGCATTTGGAAAGTAAAGAAAATATATTGTAGTAAAACGTTTTCCCTTAGACGTTGTTTAGAGCTACATTGAGCTCCCTAAAGGGTAATTAAAAAATATTTCATCTATAACTAATACCAAGTTGGGTTCAAAGATGAAATATTCAGTATTTGAACGCTTACTTGGTATTATGCCGATGCAGTTCATTATAATTTCAAAATGAAATTATATCAATGAACGCAACTCGGTATAAATAGAAAATTAACATTAATAAAATTGTATTTTTGTGAAATAAAATAAAACATTATATTTATGAAAAACCTAATTTATATCCTCATTGCCTTGTTTTTAGTACAATGCACACCAACTCCCAAGAGCGTTTTTAACTATGAAATTCCTTTCGAGAAATCTAAAGAAACCGAAACTGCTACTTATGAACAAACGGTGGAATATTGTAAAAAACTGGCAGAGGCATCGCCTTGGGTGAAATACGAAGTGTTTGGACAAACATCACAAGGGCGCGATTTACCTATGCTGATTGTAGATAAAAATACAAATTTCGCTGCTGATAAAGTAAGGAAGACCGATAATGCTGTTTTGATGATACAGGCAAATATTCATCCTGGCGAACCCGATGGGAACGATGCGGGTATGATGTTGCTAAGAGATATGGTGATTACCAAAACCAAAGAAGCATTGCTCGATCATCTTACTATTATTTTTATTCCTGCATTGAATGCAGATGGTTTGGCACGCTTTAATCCCCACAATCGCATCAATCAGAATGGACCTAAAAATATGGGCTGGAGAACCAATGCCACCAATCTCAATCTAAACCGTGATTTTCTGAAAGCCGATGCTCCCGAAATGCAAGCTTGGCTAAAAGTATATAATCAATGGCTACCCGATTTTTTTGTAGATTGCCATGCTACTGATGGTGCCGATTATCAATATGTAGTAACCTATGCAATTGATTTAACTAGTAATGCAACTGAAGAATTAACCAATTGGGAAAAAGATATTTATCTGAAAGAATTGGAAAAAAAGATGCTGGCTGCCAATTATCCCTTGTTTCCATATATTACCTTCAGGCAATGGCACGACCCCAGAAGTGGACTGGTGGCAGGTTTTTCAACTCCAATGCTTTCTACGGGTTATTGTGCTGCTCAAAACAGACCTGGTTTATTAATTGAAACCCACATGCTAAAACCATTCAAACAAAGAGTTTGGGCAACTTATGAAATGTTAAAGTTAACAGCAGAAATCTTAAACCGTGACCACAAAACACTTAAAGATATAGTATTGAAAGCTGACACTTACACCGCTTCTTCCGAATTTAGAACTAAAAATTATGCTGTGAATTATAAAGCTAATAACGACAGTACAATGGTCGATTTTCTGGGTTTTGAATATGACATTGTAAAAAGCAAACTCACGGGTGGCAATTGGTTTCAATACCATAACGACCAGCCAAAAACATTTCAGATTCCGTTTTTCAACAATTTGGTAGCAACTATGGAAGTAAAACTTCCTGAAGCCTATATAATTCCTCCCGAATGGCAGGAAATCATTAAACGAATTGGATTGCATGGAATTATTTATACCACCTTAAAAGAAGCAAAAGAAATAGAAGTAAGCTCCTATAAGTTTAAAAATGTAAATTTTGGCGGTGGCTCTTTATATGACCCCAGCGGACCTCGCGAAGGGCGTTTTACTACTTCCTATGATATGGATACTATAAAAGAAAAAAGGATATATCCAGCAGGTTCCATTGTGATTGATATGAATCAACGAGCTTCTAAAGTAATTGCCAACCTACTCAATCCCAAAGCACCTTCCTCCTTTATATTTTGGGGTTTCTTTAATTCTATTTTCGAACAGAAAGAATATGCCGAATCTTATGTAATGGAAAAACTTGCAAGAGAAATGCTCGCAAAAGACCCAAAACTACAAGTAGAATTTGATAAACTGAAAAAAGACCATCCCGAATTTGCTAGCAACCAACAAGCAATCTGCAATTGGTTTTACTCAAAATCGCCTTGGTGGAATTATAAAAAAGATGTATATCCAATAGGAGAAATCTTTGATAGAAAAGTGGTGGATGGGTTGAAGCGGTAATTTATCAGTTTCAATGCCCAAAAGATTGAATAGTATAAGTTAAATCTAAGCCTTTATTAATAGTTCCATCGGGCAACTTTTCTAAATGTCTGTATTTCTTGTAAACCAATCCTACATTCTTGGCAAAAATTTCAATGGCATAATCATCGAGAATGAGATTGAGTTCTTCCTTTTGAATAACGGTAATGGTAGAATCGAAATGCAGGCTGTTTGCATCAAAAGATTTATACAAATCGCTGTATTTATATATTTCTGGCTCGAAAAAATTGAATGTATTTCCATTCCATTCCTGTCTTAATTTAACAGGGAAAATCAATTTAATGTACCTCACATTTTCTTCTACTTTTTCGGCGGTAGTATTGGTGCGGTTCGCATACCAAACATCTTTTAAAATCCATGGCAGCGTATCATTGGCTTTGTTGTATCGTTCGATGCGCTGGGTATTCCGCTCTTGGTTGTCAATAAAATCTGATTCAATTAATTCTTTGAGTTGATAGGCAAAAGTATCCACTGTTCCTGTAAAATCATCATAAACAATAGAGTCCACTTGATAAATAATATAATTGCCTACTTTGTTGGGATAATAGTCATACCCCACATCAATAGGAGGCTCAACTTTATCCTTTTTGCAAGAAAGAAGAAAACCAACTGCAAATGCAAGAATAATGTAAATGTTAATATATAAAACTTTTTTGTTCAAGGATATAAAATTAGTGATAATATTTAGTATTAATATTTATTTTTTACACAGCTTATTTAGCCTTAATAATTTTAGAATTTCCTTAATTTATAATAATGTTTCTTTACCTTTAAGCTAATAGTCTATAGCCATTTAGTGCATTCCTTTAAATCGCATTTCATTTATTTTTCCTTGCAACTGTTCGGAAAGCATTTTGTTATACTTTGTGAAAAGTGTTGCTTTGTTATACAAGGCAAATGCTTCCGAAAAATTGTTGGTTTTTTCCATGAAGGATGCTCTGGCAATAATCATATCTGCATAGTAATTGCTAACATATTCCGCCATTCTATCGGCAGGAAGATTGGTATTAGTAAAGCTGGTAAAATCAAAATTCTCATATTTAACAGGAGTAATGGAAGACAATTTCTTTGTTAATTTATAAGCAGCTATCACTGGCTCTAGTTGATAGTCTCTTAATATATTTGCCTGGGGCGTATAAGTAAAGTAAACATCTTTGCCGCTTGCAAAGGCATTATCGATAATGGCGTTTATCATATTGATATAATTATACTCGATGAAACCTCCATCATAAGTTTCTTTGGCTTCAAATGGCTTAACTGCATTAAGAAAACTTTCGAAAGCTACTTTCGAAGGCATATATATTTCTTTGTTGTAATGGTTTTGAATGCCTGCAATATACCAGCTTCTTTTGAGCAACATTTGGTCAATCACCACTACATCTAATCTTTTGCGTTCTACATGCTGGTAATAGAAGAAAGGAAAACCAAAGGGGTCCCAATTATAAAAAACTACTGCATTTTTTCCTGCAATTTTAAAGATGTTGTTGGTGTATTCTTCGGGATATTTGTATTTGCTCATATCCACTTCTTTGTATTTGAAACTACAACTGAGAATAGCCAATGCAACAATAACAAAAGATAAAAT
>MNXO01000130.1 GCA_001872995.1 Bacteroidetes bacterium CG2_30_32_10
AAGTACAATTAGTTTGTTGCGTATTTTCATGTACTAATTTTTATTGTTAAAATTTAGAAATTACTTTGAAAATATTTTATATTTAAGACATTTCATTCACATTGCTATATAATTCAAAGGTAAAAATTATTATGATTAAAAAGAAAAGAATTAAATGGTTAATTATTTTTATTTATCTATTTGTTAATATTTTTCTTAATTTTTTTTGCATATCTCAAAATTATTCTTTAAGTTTGTGAATAAATGATAAAAAAAATAACAATAAAAATTTTAAATATTATGGCTAAATACAACGAACAAGAACAAATCCCCTCATCAGTAAATTTAATTGCTGCAGGAACCGTTATTAAAGGCGAAATAGAAACCAATGGCGATATTAGAATAGATGGAACTATTGTAGGCATTGTAAAATCTAAAGGAAAATTAGTAATAGGCAATACTGGCAATATTGAAGGAGAAATAAATTGTCAAAACGCTGATTTATCAGGAACAGTAAAAGGTAAACTTACTGTAATAGAATTAACTACACTAAAATCAACTGCTAATTACACAGGCGATATTATTACCAATAAAATAGCAATAGAACCAGGTGCAAAATTTTCTGGAACCTGTAATATGAATGCAGGTCAGAAAAAAACAGAAACCAATGATTTAAAATATGCTACAGAAAAACCAATTGCCGAAAAATTCAAAACCACCACTCCATAATTACGCAACATACTCAAGTTTGGCATTTCAAATGCTTGCTATTATGCTTATTGGCGTATTTGGTGGTTTGAAGTTGGATGATTGGATTGGAACTAGACCAATTTTTACAATAATCATAACACTTTTAGCTGTTATATTTTCTATTTATTATGCTATCAAAGACTTTATAAAAAAATGAATACAGATTTCTTTAGATTTGTTAAAAATATATTAATATACACACTCTCGATAACCCTGATATATTCTATATCTTCGCATTTTTTAGATTCAGATTATATTAATAGCAACACATTCTGGCTTATTTTTTTCTTTTTAGGAATAACAATTCTTGTTCATTATTACCTTATTAAAGCAGTACATAAAGATTTTAATAAATTCTTCAGGTATTTTACATTAACAACCATTGTTAAACTACTGATTTACTTATTAATTTTGATTGCATACATTCTACTTGGTATGCCTAATAGGATTTCTTTTATTGTAAATTTTTTGATTCTCTATGTTTTCTTCACTATTTTCGAAATTATTTCAATTAGTAAATACAATAAAAAAATCTCAAAATAATTGCAAGAAATTGAAATAAATTTGAATTGTTTTTTACATTTGCATTGTTATTATTAGAAATTCAAAAATCATTTTAACCTAAATTCAAGTAATTAATGCAACTTTTAACGAGAAAAACAATTTTTCTTTTTTTGTTTTCTTTTTTTACCATACTGAGTAGCATTGCTTATTGCAACACTTTAACGGAAAATAAAGATAGTTTAACAATAAATCACGGAGATTCTTTAAAATCAAATGTAAAAGAAGAATTCAATCCGGGAGTTATGATAATGGAGCATATTGGTGATAACCACGAATGGCATATTATAACGATAGGAGATACCCACGTTTCAATTCCACTTCCAGTTATATTATATGATAATGGAACAATAAATATTTTTAGTTCATCCAATTTTCATCATGGTTCTACATCATATAAGGGTTATAAGATAGAAACTACTGGTGAAAACAATGGTAAGATTGTTAAAGTTAAGACTGACGGATATACAACTGACAATAATGCCTCCAAACCACTTGATTTTTCAATCACTAAGAATGTATTATCTTTATTTATTAGCTTTTTTATTATCTGTTGGCTTTTTATTTCTATTGCAAATTCTTATAAAAAAAGAAAAGGACACGCCCCAAAAGGTATTCAATCTTTATTAGAGCCAATTATCTTATTTATTCGTGATGATATTGCTATTCCATCAATTGGTACAAAACGCTACGAACGATTTATGCCTTTTTTATTGACTTTATTTTTCTTTATATTTATTAATAACCTAATGGGGTTAATTCCTTTTTTTCCTGGTGGTGCCAATCTTACTGGTAATATTGCAGTAACGATGGTGTTGGCTTTAATTACATTCTTTATTACCAATATTACTGCTAATAAATCATATTGGAAACACATTATTAACACACCAGGTGTTCCTTGGTGGCTTAAATTCCCATTACCCTTAATGCCAATTGTTGAAATAATGAGTCTATTTACCAAACCTTTTGTATTGATGATACGTCTTTTTGCAAACATTACTGCAGGACACATTATCACATTGGGGTTTATTAGCTTGGTGTTTATTTTTGGTAATATGAACGTATATTTAGGATATGGAATATCCATTATATCAGTGCTTTTTTCTGTATTTATGGGATTGCTTGAATTATTGGTTGCCTTTTTACAAGCTTATGTTTTTACGCTATTATCAGCACTATACTTCGGAATGGCAATTGTTGAAGAACATGAACCAGCACATAAAAAATAATTTTTTTTATTCACTTAATTTATACAACTATGTCACTATTATCAATTTTATTAGAAGGAGCATCAAACTTAGATCCTATTGCAAAATTAGGAGCAGGTCTTGGAGCAGGTATTGCCGCTATTGGAGCAGGTATTGGTATCGGTCAAATTGGCAGAGGAGCATTAGAATCTATTGCACGTCAGCCCGAATCAGTAGGTGATATTCGTTCCAACATGATTGTTGCCGCAGCTTTAATTGAAGGTGTAGCTTTCTTCGCAATTGTTGTTTGTTTTTTGGTGATTTTTATCAAATAACATTACAAAATAAACTTATACTTCAACGGTTGGTTGAAGTATAAGTTTTTAAATGAAACAATTTTAATAACATATAATTATTAATAACAATGGAATTAGTAACCCCTAACATCGGACTAGTCTTTTGGATGACGTTAGCATTTGGTATTTTACTCTTCATTCTTGGCAAATTTGCTTGGAAACCAATTATGAAGATGATAAAAGAAAGAGAAAATACCATTGAAGAAGCATTGCAAACAGCTGAAAAAACAAAGTTAGAAATGGCAAATCTTCAATTGAGTAATGAAAAACTACTAAAAGAAGCCAAAGAAGAAAGAGAGGCATTACTTAGAGAAGCAAGAAAAATAAAAGATGGCATTGTTTTAGAAGCCAAACATAAGGCTACTGATGAAGCTAATAAGATAATTGAATCTGCAAGACTGAGCATTCAAAACGATAAAATGGCTGCAATTACTGAATTGAAAAACCAAATTGCTTCCCTATCAATTGAAATTGCTGAAAAGATTCTTAATGCAGAACTTGCCGATAAAGACAAACAAAATTTGCTTATTAATAAGTTTTTAGACGAAGTGAAATTAAATTAAACACTCTCAAACTGACGCAAACAAAATAAAAAATGATAAATACTAGAATTGCTCAAAGATACGCAAAAGCATTGTTTGATTTAGCAATAGAACAAAACATTATTGAAAGAGTGTATGATGATATCGTTTTAATAAAAGGAGTTTGCGAAACCAATAAAGACTTTATTCTTTTATTATCAAGCCCAATTATCAAATCAGACAAGAAACAAGCAATTATTAAAGAAATTTTTGAAAAACATATCCATCACGTTACTTTAGCATTTCTATTAATTATCACCAAAAAAAGAAGAGAATATTACATCAGTCAGATTTCTAAAAAATTTATTGGTTTTTATAAAGACTTTAAAGGAATTGAAATTGTTACTGTTACATCCGCCAATCAACTAGATCAAACTACCATTCAAAAGGTATTGCAAAAGCTTAAAACATTTATTACTAAAGAAATTGAACTTGTTCAGGTTATAAACCCTAACATTATTGGCGGTTTTATAATACAATACGATGATAAAAAATATGATGCCAGCATACTTAACAAGATTCACGCATTATCAAAGAATTTTTTAACAAACGAATATATTAAAGAATATTAAAAAATAAACAAATGGCTGAAATAAAACCCGCAGAAGTATCGGCAATATTAAGACAACAATTAGCTGGCGTTAAAATAGGCGCTGAATTAGAAGAAGTCGGTACTGTATTACAAGTAGGTGATGGCATTGCCCGCATTTATGGATTGTCTAAAGCACAATCCGGCGAATTGGTTGAGTTTGACAAAGGCGACTTAAAAGGAATTGTTCTTAACCTTGAAGAAGATAATGTTGGAATTGTTTTATTAGGCGATCCTAATCATATTAAAGAAGGTGATACTGTTAAACGCACTGATAAAATTGCTTCAATACTCGTTGGTGAAGGAATGCTTGGTCGTGTTATTAATACTTTAGGCGACCCTATTGATGGTAAAGGTCCTATAAAAGGCGAAACTTATGAAATGCCTTTAGAAAGGAAAGCACCTGGTGTAATATACCGTCAACCCGTTGATGAACCCCTACAAACTGGGATTAAAGCAATAGATGCAATGATTCCTATTGGAAGAGGACAAAGAGAATTAATCATCGGAGACAGGCAAACAGGGAAATCTGCTATTGCTATAGACACTATTATTAATCAAAAAGAGTTTTTCGATAAAGGAGAACCTATTTTTTGCATATATGTAGCCATTGGACAAAAAGGCTCTACAGTTGCAAATATTGTAAGAACATTAGAAGAACATGGTGCAATGGCTTATACAATTATTGTATCAGCAACAGCATCAGACCCAGCAGCTATGCAGTTTTATGCACCATTTACTGGAGCAGCAATAGGAGAATTCTTTAGAGATACTGGAAGACCTGCTTTGGTTATTTATGATGATTTATCAAAACAAGCTGTTTCTTACCGTGAAGTTTCCTTACTATTAAGAAGACCTCCTGGTAGAGAAGCATATCCTGGAGATGTTTTTTATTTGCACTCTAGATTATTAGAAAGAGCATCAAAAATAATCAAATCAGATGAGATAGCAAAGCAAATGAACGATTTACCTGAATCTATCAAGCATTTGGTAAAAGGAGGAGGTTCGTTAACTGCACTTCCTATCATTGAAACTCAAGCTGGCGATGTTTCTGCTTATATTCCAACCAATGTGATTTCTATTACTGATGGACAAATATTTCTTGAAACCCATTTATTTAACTCTGGAATAAGACCCGCCATTAATGTTGGAATTTCAGTTTCAAGGGTTGGTGGGAAAGCTCAAATTAAATCTATGAAGAAAGTGGCTGGAACACTGAAACTCGACCAAGCACAATTTAGAGAGTTAGAGGCATTCTCAAAATTTGGTTCTGATTTGGATGCAACCACTAAGGCTGTTTTAGAAAAAGGTATTCGTAATGTAGAAATACTTAAACAACCACAGTATTCTCCAGTGCCTGTTGAAAAACAAATTGCAATTTTATATTGTGGGACTAAAGGTTTATTGCAATCAATTCCTGTAAAAAAAATCAGAGAATTTGAAGAGCATTACTTACAAAATATTGAAGACAATCATAAGGATATACTGAAATCGCTTAATCAGGGAATACTTACAGATGAAATTGCAGCAATTCTTGAAAACACAGCCAAAGAAGTAATGACGAAGTATAAAGAAACAAAGTAAGATGCGTATTTACATCTTTAAATAATGTATAGATGCCAAATTTAAAGGAAGTTCGCGAGAGAATTGTATCTGTTAAATCAACACAACAGATTACCAGTGCCATGAAGATGGTTTCTGCTTCTAAACTAAGAAGAGCTCAGAATGCTATATTGAAACTTAGACCTTATGCAGCTAAATTAAAAGAAATTCTGATAAATGTATCTTCAAATCTTGATAATATTGAAGAAAATACTTTTTCTATAGAGCGAAGCCCTGAAAAGGTTTTATTAATAGTGATTACATCAAACAGAGGATTGTGTGGTGGGTTTAATTCTAACATTATTAAAGCAACTAACCTGCTAATTAATAACCAATATGCTTCTCAGTTAAAAAAAGGAAATTTAAGTTTAATAACAATTGGTAAAAAAGCAAGCGAATATTACAAAAAAAGGAGTTACCAAGTGATAGAATCCCATAATGATTGGATTGATTCCCCTTCTTTTGATAAAATTGCTCCTGTTGTTGAAAAAATAATGATAGAATATTCGAAAGGAGCTTACGATAGGATTGAAATCGTTTATAATCAGTTTAAGAATGCAGTTAATCAAGTGCTGGTGAACGAATTATTTTTACCGATTGTTTCAGTTGTTCCAAAAGACGCAACAAAAAAGAAATTAAAAACTGATTTCATTTATGAGCCTGACAAGCAAGAAATTATTAAAGAACTAATACCTAAGTCGCTGAAAATTCAATTTTATAAATCCATTTTAGATTCAATTGCATCAGAACAAGGAGCTAGAATGACCGCAATGCATCAGGCTACCGAAAATGCTTCCGAAATAATAAAAGGACTTAACTTAGCATATAATAAAGCCCGCCAGGCAGCTATTACTAAAGAAATATTAGAAATAGTGAGTGGGGCTGAAGCTCTTAAACAATAATGTTATTGGAAAATATATAGTGGTAGTTAAATTGATTGGTTATTTATAAAAAACTCAATATAAACGAAACTTTAAAAAAAAATTATTTGTATATTTGTTAAATAAATTTATACTTGATATACAAACACTTAAAAAATAAATTATGATAAATAAAAAAGTAGAACTAGCAATAATAAACCAGATTGAAGTGGAAGGTTATTCTTCTCAACTATACCTTTCGATGGCATCGTGGTGCGATGTTAACGGTTATGCTGGTGCAGCAAAGTTTTTGTACCAACAAACTGAAGAAGAACGAATGCACATGCTTAAATTTATTCATCATTTGAACGAAAGAGCTGGTCATGCGTTAATTTCTGCATTAAAACAACCAGACCATGAGTTTAAATCGATAAACAATGTGTTTGATTTAGTTCAAAAGCACGAGCAGTTTGTTACAAACTCCATCAACAACTTAATGGATATTTGTTCTTCAGAGAAAGATTATACTACTGCAAATTTCCTTCAATGGTTTGTAAATGAGCAAATTGAAGAAGAAGCTACTGTTCAGACTATTTTGGACAAAATAAAATTGCTTGGAAAAGATAAAGAAGCTTCTTTCTTTATGATGGATAAGGAACTGGAAGTGATGGCTATTGCCAAAATAGCTGCTGCAGCCGCTGCTGTGAAGGCTAAACCGTAATAAAACATTTAAAACAAGGAGTTTAAACTCCTTGTTTTTTTAGCCCAAATTATATAACATTTATGTAGCAGATTAAAATATCTTTTCAATAATTAAACAGGTTAGTTAATTATTAGTTTCAGTTTTTTAATTTTTTCTACAATAACCATCGAAAGTTTAATTTTTGATTCCATCGTCCAGCCAGCAATGTGTGGCGTTAAAATTACATTTTCTGATTTTAAAAGATATCTAAAATCCTCTGGAATATCTTTATTATCAATAAACTCAAAGGAATGGTTTTCATATTCCATAACATCCAAAGCAGCTCCAAGTACTTTACCTCTTTCTAATTCAACAACCAAATCTTTTGTTTTAATAATTTTGCCACGAGCCGTATTGATAATGTATATATTTTTTTTAAATTTATTAATAAATTCAGCATTTACCAAATATTTCGTTTCCTCTGTTAAAGGTAAATGGAGGCTCAACACATCTGTATGCTCAAATAGCTCCTCCATAGTGGTTTCTTTGACAAACTCATCTGTATAATTAAATTTATACTTGTCGTAAGCAATGACATTGGCTTCAAATCCTTTTAATTTTCGAGCAAAAGAACTTCCCATATTTCCATATCCTATAATTCCAATAGTCTTATGCTTTATCTCAACTCCCCTATTCTCTTCTCTTAGCCAAATACCTTTTCTAATTTGATGATTTGCTTTGCATATATTATTCAATAAATTTAGTAACATTCCTAAAGCATGCTCTCCAACAGCATCTCTATTTCCTTCAGGTGAATTAATGCAAGCAATACCTTTACTTTGGGCATAAGCAACATCAATACTTTCCATTCCTGCACCAACTCTGGCAATAAACTTTAAATTAGTTGCTTTATCTATAATTGTTTTATCGAATAAAATTTTACTACGAATAATAACACCAATATATTTGTGAATGCAATTTTCAAAATCTACCCTATTATATTGGGGGAAATAATCACAATAAAAACCTAAATGCTTCAATTCTTTGCTTAAGCAAGGATGAGCATTGTCAATAAATAGGATTTTGTAA
>MNXO01000157.1 GCA_001872995.1 Bacteroidetes bacterium CG2_30_32_10
ATTATTATTTGCAAATAAATATTGTTTTAAAATTAAAAGAAACATATTTAACAATAAATTATAACCGTTTCAAAAAATATTTTATCTTTGTAATTGAATCTTAGTTTTAAATATCATTAGTTGCAAAACATAATTGAACTCAAACAATTAAAATAAAAAACATTATTATGAAAAAGTTAATCCTCATTTTTAATTTGTTTTTATTTGTATTTCAAGTAAACGCTCAAGATTTAGCAGCACGTAAATACATTCATCAGATTGGTTTACATGCAGGCTTTTCTACTGGTACTGGTTTATCGTATCGTTATTGGCCTAAAAAAATAGGTGTACAAGCCACCATTTTACCAATTAAGTTTAGCAAAGATAAGTCAGATTTAACAGGGGCAAACGAATTTATTGGTGGAATATTTCCATTTGATGAATACCAAGAATTTATCAGTATGGGATTAACTGGATTAATTAAATTCAATGAAACAAAGAACCTTCAATTTTTTGGCTATTGGGGAAACCATTATCTTATCACACTTGAAAAAGATTATAATTATGATTTGGTTTACCATGAAAACAAAGAAGAAAAAAAATACAATACTGCATTAGGCGTTGGTTTTGCAACCAAATCGCCAGTAAGTATAAATTTAATGATTGGTTATGGGGCTTATGATATTTTAGGTGATTTTAATTTGTTACCCACTGCTGAATTTGGTATTTATTATTGTTTTCCTAATCATTGATTATATGAAAAAAGTTTTGTTAATCACTTGCTTTGTACTTATTTATTTTGCTTTATCAGCACAAGAAAACAAAGACAAAGAAGAAGTTTATAAAAATAGAGTTGGTATTAATGCCGGTTTTACAACTGGATATGGTTTTTCTTATGGCTACTGGCATAAAAAATTAGGAATACAAATATCATTTCTTCCAATATCTACTAAAGAAAAAAAGTTTTTTAGCTTGGGAGTGAGTCCCTTTTATACATTAAATAAAAAAAAATATTTTAAAAGCTACCTATTTTTTGGAAATCACTTGGTTACTAACACCAAAATTACTGAATATAATGTAGGAATTGGACCTGGATTTGAAGTAGGCAAACGTTTGGTTTTATCTTTACGTGGAGGCATGGGCTTTTTTGATGTAATTAAATCTTTTAATATGACACCAATTATAGAAATTGGATTATTTTTTAAATTTTAAAAACGTAAATTATGAAAAAAACAATGTTAATGATTAGCTGCTTGTTGTGTATGCAAGTTTTATTTGCTCAAGAAGAGAACCCTAATAAAGTTAGGAAAAATGAATTTGGTATTAATGCAGGTTTCACCACAGGAGTTGGATTTTCTTATCGCTGTTGGCCCAAAAAATTAGGGTTTCAGTTAACTGCTCTTCCAATAAAACAAAATGATAAAATATGGATAAGTGCTGGTATTACAGGCTTATATAAATTCTATGATGCTAAATATGTAAGAGTTTTTGGATATTTAGGAAATCATTTATTAATTTATGATAAAGAAAATTATATATTTAATAATAATTACCCTTATTCTTCTACTCCGGTTAACAAAAGAAGAGAACTTTATAACATTGGTTTTGGTCCTGGCTTTGGCTTTGGTCAAGTGGTAAAATTTAATATTATGTTTGGTTATAGTGCTCAAGATGTATTAGAAGATTTTAATTTGTTACCTACTGGTGAAATAGGCTTATATTATGCGTTCTAAATAAATTATCAAACAATACCTAATACCGTTTAGCTTTCTGTAATATTCTTTTTTTTAAGAATAAACACAAAGCAAATCGGCATTTACCAATCTATTTTTTCTAATTCGATTGTAGCTTTTAGAAAAAAGATTGGTATAATCTCTTACTAAACAAAAAGCCTATCTAATTATTATAGAATGGCTTTTTAAGTAATTCAGATTTATCTTAGTATCTATAATGATCTGCTTTATAAGGACCTTCGGCAGGTATGCCAAGATAACTAGCTTGCTCTTTGGTGAGTTTTGTTAATTTTACACCAATCTTTTCTAAATGCAAACGGGCAACCTCTTCATCCAAATATTTAGGTAAACGATATACACCCACTTTATAAGTATCTTTGTTTTTCCATAAATCAAGCTGAGCCAATGTTTGATTGGTAAATGAGTTGCTCATTACAAATGAAGGATGACCAGTGGCACATCCGAGATTTACCAATCTGCCTTCTGCCAATAAAAATAAACAATGACCATCAGGAAATACATATTTATCAACCTGTGGTTTAATGTTTATTTTTTTGATTCCAGCAAATTTTTCTAATTTATCAACTTGTATTTCATTGTCGAAATGACCGATGTTGCAAACAATGGCTTGGTCTTTCATTTTTGCCATGTGTTCAACGGTAATAACATCGAGGTTACCAGTAGTAGTAACAAAAATGTTTCCTTCGTGTAAAGTATCTTCCACACAAGCAACTTCAAATCCTTCCATTGCAGCTTGTAATGCACAAATAGGATCAATTTCGGTAACAATAACTCTTGCGCCATAAGATTTCATTGATTTTGCACAACCTTTACCCACATCACCATAACCTAAAACAACTACTATTTTGCCGGCAATCATCACATCGGTAGCTCTTTTGATACCATCAGCCAATGATTCGCGACAACCATATAAGTTATCGAATTTAGATTTGGTTACGGAGTCATTTACATTGATAGCAGGAACCAACAATTCGCCTCTTTCCATCATTTGGTATAAACGATGAACACCAGTAGTAGTTTCTTCTGAAACTCCTTTCCATTCTTTAACAATGCGATGCCATTTTTGGTTATCTTCTTTTAAGATGCCTTTTAATAAATTTAGAATCACTTGTTCTTCGTGATTAGAAGCTTTTTTATCCAAAATACTTGCATCTTTTTCTGCCTGATAGCCTTTATGAATAAATAAAGTAGCATCTCCCCCATCGTCAACAATTAATTGTGGACCTTTGCCTTCGGGAAAGGATAATGCTTGATTAGTACACCACCAATATTCTTCTATAGTTTCGCCTTTCCAAGCAAAAACAGGAACGCCAGCTTTGGCAATAGCAGCAGCGGCATGGTCTTGTGTAGAAAAAATATTACAACTTGCCCATCTAACATTTGCACCTAAAGTTGTTAATGTTTCAATGAGAACTGCGGTTTGAATTGTCATGTGTAATGAACCAGTAATTCTAACATCTTTCAATGGTTTTGAATCACCATATTTTTTACGTAAAGACATTAAACCTGGCATTTCATATTCGGCTATTTCTATTTCTTTTCTACCAAAATCAGCCAATGAAATGTCTTTTACTTTGTATTTTAAAGTGTTTTCAACTAATGTATTTTCCATTCTACGATTTTTTTTAAATTGATTTTAAGGTGCAAAGATAATAATAAATTCTATGCTACCTTAGGTATTTTTAAAATTGAATGATTCCTTAAACCTGCATATTTGTCAATAAAACAGCAAACCGTTTTAAATTTAAGGTTTATAAAATTAGTAATAATAACAGCAATAAAACTATAAAAGGAATAATAGAGGTGAAAATGAGCTTCTATATATGTCAATTAAAATTGCGAGAATAAAACAAAACAAATGAAGCAATGTTTTTTAGCTATCGCTTCATTAAACTTTATCTAAAAAGTTTCACAATATCATTGCCATTTGCATAAACCAACAAGCCAAGTAAAATAACCATCCCAACTATTTGGGCATATTCCATAAATTTATCGCTTGGTTTACGGCGAGTAATGATTTCATAAAGAAGAAATAGAACATGTCCTCCATCTAATGCTGGTATAGGTAAAACGTTCATTATAGCAAGTATTACAGAAAGAAATGCTGTTAAACCCCAAAAAGATTGCCAATGCCACTCCGCAGGAAAAATATTGCCAATTGCAATAAAACCACCCAAAGATTCATACGCTTTGGTTTCGGGTGAGAATATTAAACGAAGTTGTTTGATATAATTCGTAATAGAATTATAAGCTTTTACTGTACCGGCTGGTATGGCTTCAAAAATAGAATACTCTTTTTTGGAAAATGTAAAGTAATTTGTAATGTTTTTACCCCCAATGCCTATTAAACCATCGTTTGGTACTTTCAAATTAATTTTAATTGTATCTTTTAACCGAAGTGCAATAATTACAACTTGTTGATTTTTATGTTTTACAATTTCTTTGCGAAATTCATCAAAATAATTTGTTTGAACATCATTGATACCAATAAGCTTGTCGCCTTCTTTTAATCCTGCAGTTTTTCCTGGCGAATCTTTTGTAAAACTTCCTACTTCAAAAGGAATGCGAACACCTATTAAATCGGCACTTTTTTTGCTGTTTTTAATTATTTTCGCAATTGTTCCATTAGGAATCGTAATATCTAATTTTTTGCCATCTCTTTCAACTTGAATAGTTTTGGGATTATCAAGAATGATAACAGCAGTTATTTTGTAAAAATCTTCTACTACTTTATTATCAAGGCTTAATATCTTGTCACCATTTCTTAAGCCCATTTCTTCGGCGGTTGCATCAACAGTAATGCCGTATTTTACGTTGGCTGTTGGCAAATATTCTTCACCCCAAACTGAAAGCATTACAATATAAATAAGAATTGCCAACACTAGATTCATGGTAACGCCACCGAGCATCACAATAAGTCTTTGCCAAGTGGGTTTAGAACGAAATTCCCAGGGTTGCGGTGGTTGTTTCATTTGCTCTTTATCCATCGATTCGTCAATCATACCAGATATTTTACAATATCCTCCAAGGGGAAGCCAACCAATACCATATTCGGTATCTTTTCTTTTAAATTTAAATAAAGAAAACCAAGGGTCGAAAAAAAGATAAAATTTATCTACCCTAATTTTAAATAGTTTTGAAGGGATAAAATGTCCTAGCTCGTGAATAAGAATTAAAATTGCTAAACTGGATATTAGTTGAAGGGCTTTAATAAGTATTTCCATTAGATATCAAAAATTTTTATAATTATTTGTATTATTGTGTCAATCATTTAATCAGTGATTTTGCAAAGGTACGAGTTTCTTTGTCAGTTATCACAAAATCTTCGTAAGTAGGTTGTTTTATAAAACTTATTTTTTGCATGCACATTTCAATTATATCGGACATTTCGAGAAAGCCAATTTTGTCTTTTAAAAATGCTGAAACCACAATTTCGTTGGCTGCATTGAGAATACAAGCCATATTTCCTCCTGCTTTCAATGCTTGATAAGCTAGAGCAAGGTTACGAAAATTTTCAATATCAGGCTTTTCAAATGTTAAGTGTGGATAATCTAAAAAATTAAAACGAGGAAAATCAGATTTTAATCTTTCAGGATAACTCAATGCGTACTGGATAGGTAGTTTCATATCAGGTAATCCCATTTGAGCTTTGATGGAACCATCAATAAATTGAACCAAAGAATGAACAATAGATTGTGGATGAACAACTACTTCAATTTTATCTACTTCAACACCAAAGAGCCATTTAGCTTCAATAACTTCCAAGCCTTTATTCATTAAAGAAGCAGAATCGATGGTTACCTTGCAGCCCATCTTCCAATTTGGATGCTTGAGTGCTTGTTCTTTTTTTACCTTGCTAAGAAATTCTCTATCCTTTCCTCTAAAGGGACCACCAGAAGCGGTTAAATAAATCTTTTCAATACTTTTGATATATTCACCAGCAAGGCATTGAAATATTGCTGAATGCTCTGAATCAACTGGATAAATGCTTACGCCTTTTTCTTGAGCGAGTTTGGTAATCAAATCGCCAGCAACAACAAGGGTTTCTTTATTTGCCAAGGCAATTTGTTTTCCTGCTTCAATGGCTTTAATGGTTGGTTTTAGACCCGCATAGCCAACCATTGCTGTTAAAACCATATCAATAGTATCCATTTCTACAATTTGAGAAAGGGATTCTTCGCCAGCATATACCTTAATTCCAAGAGAAAACAAAGCATTTTTAACTTTGTCATAATACTGTTCGTTGCCAATAACAACTGCATTTGGTTTAAGCTGAATGGCTTGCGAAATAAGCAAATCTGCATTATTTTGAGCAGTTAAAACCTCTGTTTCAAAGCGTTCGGGGTGTTGTTGAATAACTTCTATTGCTTGAGTACCAATGGAACCAGTTGACCCTAAAATGGCAATATGCTTTTTCAATAGTTAGATTTTATTAAAAGGAAATATATTCTTTAGGGTCAACGGGATTTCCGTTATACCACAATTCAAAATGCAAATGAGGTCCAGAAGTTAATTCGCCAGAATTGCCTACATAGGCAATGGGTTCTCCTGCTTTAACAAACATACCTTCTTTTTTAAGCAAAACGGAATTATGTTTATAAACGGATATCAAATTACTTTGATGTTGTATAGCAATAACATAGCCTGTTTCTAGAGTCCAAGCGGCTAAAATGACTATTCCGTCTAAAGTTGCTTTAATTGCATCATTTGGAGAAGCAACAATATCGATGCCGTA
The DNA here is from genome assembly GCA_001872995.1 of Bacteroidetes bacterium CG2_30_32_10. Taxonomy (GTDB): domain Bacteria; phylum Bacteroidota; class Bacteroidia; order Bacteroidales; family CG2-30-32-10; genus CG2-30-32-10. Next base: position 6,469 of record MNXO01000157.1, read on the forward strand.
ATGTTGTTCTTTAAGGCTATAATTATTTGATATCGTCCCTTTTAAAGGAGTAAAAAAGTAGAAATTTTTAATTGAATTTTGAGGTTTATCTTCGTTATACAAACCAATATTATATTGATTTTGGCTTTCAATTTCGGTGCGTAAAGCTGAATCTTCTTTAGATTTGGAGATTGTAATAGTATCGTAATTAGTCATGTTTTCTGTTGGTTTAACAAGGTTTTCAGAGCCAGCAACTTTTCCATCCATCACATTGTTAATGTTTCTGAGGAATTGGTTATTTTGGTTTAACGCAGATTCTAAGGAATCAACGCGAACTAGTAATTGTACAACGCGTTTCCCTGAATTAACATCTGAATAGCCAGGAATATACTCTCGAAGAGGTGTAAAAGCAATAATAAAAGTTGTTCCAATAATTAACAAAATTGTTATTGTTCCCACTACCACGAAAACGTTTAAACGAGATAATCGAAACGAGAGCCTTTCCTCAAAAGTCTCATCATTCATCAAGACCAAACGATACTTATTTTTAAGTTTTTGGTATAATTTATTTCGTTTTTCTTTTAACATTATGAATCTTGTTTTTGCAAATATCGGAAAATATCAGCAATGATAAATTTTTAAACATATAAAATTTGTTAATTATTTAACTTGTTGGAGAGAAAAACTTAATAGGCATATTGATATACACTCTAACCGCTTGACCTTTTCTTTTTCCAGGAGTCCATTTTGGCATAAGTCTAGCAACTCGCAGTGCTTCCTCGTCGCAACCTCCTCCAATACCCATTAATAGTTTAATATTTGACATGCTTCCATCTTTTTCTATAATAAAATTGATATAAACAACGCCTTTTATTCCATTGTAGGAAGCTACTTTTGGATATTTGACATTTGCTTGTAAAAATTTTATTCTTGCTTCATCACCACCAGGAAATTTAGGAAATTCATCAACAACAGCATATACATCTGCTCCATTCCCTGATAAAGAGTTGTTATTATTATTTGTTCCATTAATAGAATCGTTATCAGCTAAAGGGTTTACATTGGTATGTTTAATCGAATCTAAATAATCAACAGAATCTTGAACAATAACAGGTGATGAAAATTTAATTTTATCAACAAGGTTTCCTAATTGTGTTGAAGAAGATGGTGGAACAGGTGGTGGTGGTTGGGTATTGGCTTCCACAGGAGGAGATTCCATAAATTCACTAATAACAACTGTATCCTCCATATTGTTTTTGTTTTCATCAACAAAGCCTTTCATCAGAATTATGAAAAAGAAAGCCAGAAAGATTGTTACGGTTATCCAAATAGCAAAAGACATGTGCTTGTTATAACTGTTTCTTAGCTTGTAAGCACCATAATCTTTAAAACGATTTTCGAAAAGGATTTCATCGAATCTGTCTTTTCTTCTATTAATAAGAACAGACACCAATTTAACTATATGATTATATAAGAGCATTCCTAATAAACTACCAATAAAATTAGCTAAAAAATCAAATATACTGGCTTTTCTATCAACAAAAAGTGTACCTTGAAGTAATTCGGTTAAACCACCATAAAAAGTTACAATAGTTAAAGCATTTATCTTAGCATACTTTTCTAGAAACGCAAAATTAGTCTGCTTCTTGAATCCACTAATTGTAAAAACTACAAGAATAGCAAACAAAATAAGATGAAATACTTTATCTAAAGATAAATTGTCCCAATAGGTTAAATCAGGA
>MNXO01000121.1 GCA_001872995.1 Bacteroidetes bacterium CG2_30_32_10
CAAGTGTTTTGCCAGATTTAGCATAAGATTCTTGAATTCTATAACCAGCATCATAATCAAATCCACCCCAATCTTGTCCTGGTGCTTTATCCATTGTTATTTTTTCTAAATCTGTTTTTTCCCTGTTTCTACAAATGTAACAACTACATCAATGTATGATGGTTTTCTTGTAATACCAATATTATAACCTGGATCTGTATAAACTGTTTTCAATATCAAGGTGTATTTGGCATTGGTGTTAGTACTGCTAACATTTACATTAACACCTTCGAGGTTTTTGTTCAAAAGTTCTTCAAATTTTGGTTCAAATCTTTTTGTTCTGTCATTTTTCCAGCTTTCGAGCCATTTATCCCCTTTGCCTGCTTCATCTTTATTGTATTTTTCCACTTTTTCTGTGATGTATTGGGCTTCGGGTTTTTTACCAACCATCATATTATCATAAACATACTCTATATTTAATTTGGTTTGACCTTTTAAAAAAGACAGATCGCCCGATTTGTGAATTAATTTTGGACCTTTTGTAGCATAATTCACCGAATAGTAAATTTGGGCATTAGTTTTTATTGGAATATATAAACTTAAAATTGCAATTAATAAAACACTAATTTTTTTCATGTTTTTCCTTTTTTAATTGATTAATATATTTCAAAAGTAAACAATTTTAACAAACTAAAAAAAAATGTCAAGGTGTAGTTATTGAAACGGGAATTATTTTACCATTCATAAATTGATGTGCATGCAAAGCAAAGTCGGCAATAAAAATAGCCATATCTTTTGCAGAAATAGGAGCTTCGTATTTAGGAAAAGCTTTTGCCAACATTTCTGTTTGAGTTGCTCCTAAAGCCAAGCAATTGGCTTTTATACCACTCTCTTTTAATTCTTCTGCCAAACATTCTGTGAAAATTGCCAATGCTCCTTTACTTGCACTATACAAAGACAAGCCTTTAAACTTTGCACTTCCCTGAAAACCGCCCATACTACTAATATTAACAATATGTGCATTTTTGTTTAAATGAGGAATCATTAGTTTGCTTAACTTAAAAACTGCTTTGATGTTTACATTAAATTGTTGGTCAAAATCCTCCTCTGTTTGTTGAAGCATTGGTTTATTAATTAATGCACCCGCATTATTAATTAAAATATCAATTTTATCAGTAATTTTAAGAATGAGAGGCAAAAGTTTAGCATCATACTCATCACTATTTAGGTCAAATGGAATTGGAAACACTTTACTTAAATGTTTACCAGAATTATTCTCATTGAAAGCGTTGATATTTTCAATATTTCTACTGATGGCAATGATATTTTTGTTTTCAGTAGCAGCAAATAATTTAACCAATTCAAATCCAATACCTTTACCAGTACCTGTAATAATAATATTTGTTTTATCTCTTTCCATTCTTACTAATTTTAAAAAGTAATGATTTACATTATTTGTATAAAAGGAAAATACTGTTTTTTTTATTCAAATCAGGCAGTTTATATTGCCATTGAGCAATTGATTTGGTAGCAATAGACTCATCGGTGGTAGAAATAGAACTTGCAATACATAATTTTGTTTCTTTGTTGCAGGTTTTAAGAATATCTTGCACCAATTGATTATTTCTATAGGGTGTTTCAATAAATATTTGAGTTTGAGATTTGCTATATACAATATTTTCAAGCTCTTTAATTTTTTTTACACGTTCATTCTTTTCAATTGGCAAATAACCATTAAATGCAAAGTTTTGTCCATTAAAGCCGGAAGCCATTAAAGAAAGATATATGGAAGAAGGACCAACCAAAGGCACCACTTGAATTTGTTTTTGGTGAGCCATTTGAACAATTATATTGCCAGGGTCTGCAATACAAGGGCAACCAGCTTCAGAAAGCAAACCAATGTTTTTTCCTTTTATTGCATTATCGAGATAAATTAAAATGTCTTCATGAGATGTATGTTTATTTAAAGGATGTAAGATGATAGAATCAAGAGAACTTTCGTATCCAATACTTTTCAGAAAATGTCTTGCTGTTTTCTCTTGTTCTACGATAAATTCATCAAGGGTTTTAACAATTTCAATTACATTTGAAGGAATAACCATGTGAACGTCAGATTCGCCAAGAGTAGCAGGGATAAGATATAATTTACCTTTCATTTATTATAGAGATAAAGAAAAAAACCACAAATTGCTTTACGATATTATTTCAATCCTGCAATCTGTGGTTAAAACTATTTAAACATGAACTAAACAAACTCAAATCTTTATCTTGCTTAATGTGCTGCAAGCATTAAAAAAAATATATTTTTAAAGTTTAATCTTTTTTTCTAACTCCTCCACATACACTTTAAATTGCTTATCTGTCTCAATAAGATTGTTAATAGTTTTGCAAGAATGCAACACCGTAGCATGGTCTTTATTGCCACAATGCAAACCAATAGTAGCCAGTGATGTTTTGGTAAGTTTTTTTGAAAAAAACATAGCTAATTGCCTTGCTTGTACTATTTCTCTTTTACGACTTTTAGAATTAATTGCATTTAAAGGAACACTAAAATAATCACAAATCACTTTTTGTATATAATCGATGGATATTTCTCTTGAAGTGCTTGTAACAAATTTATCGATGATATGCTTAGCTAATTCTAGGTTTATCTCTTTTCTATTTAAAGAAGCTTGAGCGAGCATAGATATTAATGCACCTTCGAGCTCTCTAATATTAGTTGTAATACTATAAGCAATATATTCAATAACATCTTCTGGCATTTCAACGCCATCTTTATATAATTTTTTTTGCAAAATAGCTATTCTCGTTTCCAAATCTGGAGTTTGAATATCTGCAGAAAGCCCCCATTTAAACCTTGACAATAGTCGAGGGATTATTCCTTCCATATCAACAGGTGCTTTGTCCGAAGTGATAACAATTTGCTTACCATTTTGGTGCAATTGATTGAATATCTGAAAAAAAACATCTTGTGTTTTTTCTTTCTTAGCAAAGAATTGAATATCATCAATAATTAATGCGTCAATCATCTGATAAAAGTGAACAAAATCATTCATACTATCATTTCTTATAGAACTGATATACTGACTAAGAAATTGCTCAGACGAAACGTATAAGACAGTCTTTTCGGGAAAATTATTTTTAATTTGAATACCAATGGCATTCGCAAGGTGAGTTTTGCCTAAACCAACATTGCTATATATAAGTAGTGGATTAAAAGATGTTTTTCCTGGGTTATTTGCTACAGCGAGACCTGCAGAGCGCGCCAACCTATTGCAATCGCCCTCTATAAAGTTTTCAAAAGAATAATTTTCTATAAGCTGAGAAGGAACTTGTACTTTCTTAAGACCTGGTATAATAAATGGGTTTGGTATTGATACCCCGCTGCTTTTATTTATATCTAAAGGCATTGAAATGGGTGAATTGCGAATTAACTTTTTATTAGAAGCAGGGAATTTAACAGTATAAGGCATATTATTGTAATAAGAATTATCCATTACAACACTATATTCCAACCTACCCTTATTCCCTAATTCTTTTTTAATAGTAGATTTCAAGAGGTCAACAAAATTTTCTTCAAGCCACTCGTAAAAAAATTGACTTGGCACCTGTATCGTAAGCATATTTTCCTCGAGTTTAACCGGCAAAATCGGTTCAAACCAAGTTTTGAACTTTTCATGTGATATATTATCCTTGATAATATTCAAGCAATTCGCCCATACTATCTCGAATTTGTTTTCCATTGATGCCTTCCTATTATTTATTTGTGTTTATTAAAGCTTAAAATTTATTACTAGTTGATACTCTTGCGATATTGCTTTTATGTGTCCATCATATTTGAGAAAGCAAATTTTTGTTTAAAAAAGATAATAAAAAAATTTAATTACACTTGATTATTAAAAATTTTTGTTGTATAGCTTTCGACAAATTTTTTTCGAGTCGTTTTATCAATAAAAAAGTCAAATCTACCTAAGTATGCACCGCCCCAACCTACTTGTCCGATATAAATAATTTCCCCGTCAGAGTTATACATCTTAACTGGGTTCTTTAGCAATGTATGACTGTGTCCACCAATTATGAGGTCAATGTTCTTAGATTGCTTAGCCATATTGTAATCGCAAGGTTGCTTATCTTTAGAACTATAACCTAAATGCGATAAGCAGATTACAATATCACACTTTTTTTCTTTTTTTAAAAGATGAGCATATTCTGCAGCCTTTTCATAAGGGTTAAGATACAAAGTATTTTCATAATTTTTTTTATTTACCAACCCTTTTAACTCTATTCCCAACCCAAAAATGCCTATTTTAATGTTATCTTTCATTATTATAATGTATGGTTTAGTTTTACCATTTAATATTGTGTTTGAAAAATCATAATTTGAGCAAATAAATGGAAAAGTTGCATTAGGAATCTGTTTCAGTATTCCTTCCAAGCCATTATCAAATTCATGATTTCCAATTGTAGCGGCATCATAACCCATTTCGCTCATTAATTTCAATTCAAGCTCGCCACCATAGAAATTAAAGTAAGGTGAACCTTGAAAAATATCGCCTGCATCTAATAACAAAACATTTTGTTCTTTTTTACGAATGCCTTTAATAAGTGTAGCCCTTTTCGCAAAGCCGCCTAAGCCAGGATACTTAATATCGTTAAATGGAAATGGTTCAATTTGACTATGTGTATCGTTTGTATGAAGTATGGTTAGCTTAATAAGCTCTTTTCTAGCAAATAAACGAAGAGGAGTGGTATTTAAACCAAGCAAAGCCCCACCCATAATCATTGTTTTAATGAATTCTCTTCTACTTTTCATAGTATATTCTTTTATCAAGCTTTGAATTTAGCTTATTCCCTTTAGCATTCTCTTCGATAATATATTCAATAATGGCATCACGTATTTTATGTCCAAGTATTTCTGTTTTTATTGCATTATTAAAGAAGAACATTTTATCACCTCCATTTGCCAAATAATCAGAAGTAACAACTTTATATACTTTTGATTTATCAAATGGTTTGTTATTTATAACTATATTAACAGCCAATGCATCTTTTATTCCCATCGAAAAACCAGAAATTGGTTCACCTCCATTGGCAGCTATGTAATTAAACATGTCGTTTACGCTTTCTCCGTTGAGAGTGATAACAACTAATTGGTTCTCAAAAGGCATCAAATCGAAAATATTTGCTTTAATAATTGCGCCTTTGCCTATTGATGCTCTAAAACCACCATTATTTAACAAGCAAAAGTCCACCTTTTGGCTATCAGAGGGAATATAATAATTGTTTGATTTTTTTAAAATTAAGTCTGCCACAAAATTATTTAGAAGTCCTTCAGGCTGGTCTTTACTCATTGATTGAGTGGTATAACCAATAACCTGATTCATTTCTGCATTTATTTTACTCTTATATGGAGCAATAATGAGCAAAGCAATAGAATCACCTTTTGATACATTAGTCGTATCAATTACTATAGTATTTGCTTCAATTTTGGTGATTTTACCTGTTGGTTTACAGGCAACAACGATAAAAGCTAAAGTAAAAAAGAATAATAAACTTCGGATGTTGTATTTAAACATTAAAATACCTTTTTAATTTGATGATGTAATTACAATGATAATTCAAGTAATTTTAATAAACAAGTGTTTTTGTTATTTAGAATTAATTTTTATTACAAAAATTATTTACATAGAAATCAGTATTTTTGCTTAAACTATTATTTATTTTAAAAAAATATGTACACAGCAGAAACAATAATCAGGGTAAGGTATTCCGAAACAGACCAAATGGGTTATGTTTATTATGGTAACTATGGGCAATATTATGAAGTATCACGTGTTGAAGCCATGCGTAATCTTGGTCTTCCTTACAAAATGGTTGAAGAAAAAGGATATATTATGCCAGTTGTATCAATGTACGTCAAATATATCAAACCAGCATTCTACGACGACCTATTAACACTAAAAACATCTATTAAAGAATTACCAAATATGAGAATTAAGTATGATTACGAGATTTTTAATGAAAAAAAATTGCTAATAAACTATGGAGAAACAGTTCATGCTTTTGTAAAAATAAATGTTGGAAAACCATTTCCCGCACCAGAGTGGCTTTTAGAAAAATTGCAACCATTTTTTTAATACATTTAAAAAAGATGTATTTTTGAAAAAAACTATTAAAGAAATATATTTATATGAATGGAAAAACATTTGCCGAAAAAATATTAGGTGCCGAAACAGGAAGCATTATATTTAAAAAACCAAATATTGTTTTGTCGCACGACAATTCTGCAAGCATTGCTAGCACCTTTAAAAAAATGAATGGTGAAAAGGTCGCTTTTCCTGACCAAGTTTTAATTGTGCTTGACCACAATGCACCACCCACCAACGAAAAGCTCGCAAATGATTATCAAAAGATAAGAGAAATTGTAAAAAAACAGGGTATTAAAAAATTTCATGATGTAGGTAAAGGAATTTGCCATCAATTGGTTGCTTTGTACGCCAAACCCAATATGATAATTGTTGGTAGCGACAGCCATACTTGCACCGCAGGTGCATTTAATTCTTTTGCTGCTGGTATAGACCGCACAGAAACAGCTGGTTTATGGAAACAAGGTGAAACATGGTTTAGAGTACCAGAGTCTATAAAAATAACTTTAAATGGAAAACTTCAAAAAGGAGTTTATGCGAAAGACTTGGCTTTGTGGATTATTGGCATGATTGGCTCAAGTGGTGCTGATTATATGTCTATAGAATACCACGGCGAAGGAGTGAAAACACTTTCTATTTCTGATAGAATGACTATTGCCAATTTGGCTTCAGAAATGGGTGCTAAAAATGCGGTATTCCCTAATGATGAAGTATTAACAGAATTTTTAGGAGAAAAAGTACAAGGTACTTGGGCGGATGCCGATGCAAAATATTTTAAAGAATTAATCATTGACTTAAACACTATTTTCCCAGTAGCTTCTTGCCCTCACAATGTAGATAATGTGAAAGCGATTTCGGAAGTGCAAGGCACCAAAATAAATCAAGCGTTAATTGGTACTTGTACCAATGGTAGAATTGAAGATTTAAGAATTGCTGCTGAAATTCTTAAGGGTAAAAAGGTGCATGAGGACGTGCAGCTATTAATTATTCCTGCCTCACAGACAATATACTTGCTTGCAATGGACGAAGGTTTAATTACTACCTTTATAAAAGCGTGTGCTAACATTCTTTCTCCTTCTTGTGGTCCTTGTTTGGGAACAGGACAAGGCATTCCTGCCGATGGATACAATGTTATTTCCACAGCCAATCGAAATTTCCTTGGAAGAATGGGAAACAAAAATGCCAATATCTTTCTTGCCTCACCTGCTACCGTTGCTTATTCTGCTATTAAAGGAGAAATTACTGACCCAAGAGGCATTCTGGCAAAAGACAAATTTCCTTATGCGGCAGAGCAGAGCAAAACTGTTGAAATTAAAAAAGGAGAAGATAGATACGCTGAAAACACTTGGAATTACGCAGATGTTGACAACCTAAACACCGATCAAATGTTTGCTGGAAATTTAACATACAACATCAACAGTTCTGAAGGTGATAAAATAATGCCTTACTTGTTTAAAGGATTTGACGATAGTTTTACCGAAAGAGTGAAACAAAACGACATCATTGTTGCTGGAGCAAATTTTGGGTGCGGTAGTTCTCGCGAACATCCTTCAGTTGGTTTAGCTTATGCTGGAATAAAAGCCGTTATCGTTAAATCTGTTAACAGAATTTTTTACCGCTCATCCGTTAATCAAGGACTTCCTATTATCGTTTTGCCTGAAGCTGTTGATAATTTTAAACAAGGTGATAAAGTATTTATAAATTTTATTGACGGAATTATAACTATTGGCAATAAACAATTTAAATTTGCTCCTTTACCAGCAAAGTTAATGGCAATTTTTGAATCAAAAGGATTGGTAAATTATGTGAAATCAAACGGATAAATTAATAAGGATTAGTTTGAGCCGAAGTTTCTAATTTTTATAAAAAAGTAAACTTTAGTTTTTATTAATCATAATAATTTACATTTTTTATTTGTATCTTTGGTCTATTAAAAAACAATATCTAACTAATT
>MNXO01000176.1 GCA_001872995.1 Bacteroidetes bacterium CG2_30_32_10
AAATTAGAATGGTTGCATTTCTGAAGCCTTCTTCTTGCGGTGTAAAGCTAAATTCTATACTTTTTTTACTCATTGGCTCCATAACAAAGGGCGTTACATTGCTGAGAATACGGTAATCGGGGGAATTTTTACCAACTATTTCTATTTTGTTAATTTTAACCTTGAATTTATTTGAATTTGTAATAAAATCAGGAATCGTATTATCTATTTCTGTTCCGATAAGCTGCTTATTAAAAACCACATCTTTGGTTTTTGGCATTGGCGATATTACCGAAAAAACACTATCTGAAATATCTTCATCTATATTCTTTTCGGTTGCAATAGCCCATATTTTTAAAGTATTATCTTTAGAAGAAGTGTAAATTCTGCTTCCATCATTGCTAATACAAACACTATAAATGGGACCATAATGTGCATCAATAGTAGTGAGAATCGTTCCAGAATATGCATCCCAAATTTTCATTGTATTGTCGTTACTAATGGTAAATATTTGATTACCATTTTTGCTAAAAACAGCACTATTAACCTCGTCTGTATGCCCTTTTAAAATCATTAAAAGGTTTCCGGTGGCAACATCCCAAATTTTTGCAACACTATCGGAACAGGCTGAAACAATACGCAAACCATCAGGACTAAAATTGGCTTCATTGAACCTGCATTTTTTTTCTGTTATGGTATATAATATTGTTCCAGATGTTGCATTCCAAACTTTTAGCGTATTATCAAAACTTGCTGTTACAATTTTGTTGTCATCAAAGCTAAAATTGGCACTTTTAACAATATCGGTATGACCAATAAGCTTAAAAATAAGTTTTCCTGAAGTTGCATTCCAAACCCTTGCTGTATTATCGCTACTTGCTGATACAATTTTATCCGATTTAGTATTAAAACGGACATAATTAACATCTTTGAAATGCTCTTTTAAAATTGAAACAAGACAAATTCCATTGGTAACATCAAAAATTCTAATTGCACTTTCGGAGTTTGTAGAAGCAGCAATTCTTTTCCCATCATTACTAAAATCGACACTTAGCACATCTCCTTTGTATGATTTAAGCATAAAAATCAATTTCCCTGTTTTTGAATTAAAAAAATAAATATCTTTTCCTCCCACTGCAATAACATCGTCGTTGGGACTTATGGCAATAGAATGCGCCAAGGTTTGAATTGAATTTGTATTCAAAAACTGAATGCCTCCATTTATTAGTAATGTTTTTGCTCTAATCAAATAATTGTTGCTAATTGTATTAGGCACATTCCATTTGTATTTTAAATCTTTTGCATTGCCAATGAAGTTCCAAGCCTTACCTCCATCAGCAGAATATTCCAAAGTAACAGGTGTTGATGAATTGATACCTTTCCAAGTAATAATAGTATCGGTGCCTACCACAAATACTTCTGCCCCATTGGGTGATTTGATTAATAATGTACTTTGTATAGAGTTTTCTACAAAACCGGCATTAAGAGATACCGTGTTGTCTTTACACATAGAGGTTTTAAATGTAAGTTGTGCGAATTTTTTAGTAACATCTTTTGCTGTATAAATTATGGTAAGCTTTTTCTCTTCTTTTGGTTCTATAACGAAAGGAAATTTGAAGTTTTCCTTGATTTTAAACTCCGGTTTATTAATTTTGATTTGATTGATGATTATTTGTTGGTTGGGAGCTGTTATGCTTAAGACAAGTTCTTTGCTTTCATTAATAGGCACTTTGCCAAAAGAAAGCGAAGTTGGTTGAGTAGAAATTACTAGAATCTTATTTTGTGGCACTTCCAAATTAGCAGTAGTAAAAAAATCTCTCGTTTTTAGCGATAAATTAGAATATTGAGAGCATAAGTTGTTGCTTTTCCAAACTATTTCTGAATATTTTAATTTTTGAGCATTATTGAGTATTGAAATTACGGCTGTTTTAATTTCTGTATCGTTATATACTTTTTCAAAGTAAATGCCTCCTGTTTTCGATGATGAGTTTTTTAATACATCGGGCAATTTATTGCTAATCGAAATACTATAAAGACTTATATTATTAATAAGTGCTTGATTTATAATTTCTTTTTCACTGCCATTCGATTGTCCATCGGTAATTATAATTACTATTTTTTTGTTTGTCGCTTCTTTGGTTATTTGAAACGCTCCAAAAGGACTATCTAGAAGGGCTGCATTAAAGCTAGTTCCGTTTTTTATGGTGAGTGTATTAATACTGGTTAAAAGTTTTTGTGGGTTCTTAGTAAAGTCGCAATTTAAATAACTTTTATCATCGAAACTGGTAATGGCACATTCCGAGATTTCGAGAGGAAGCATATTAATAATTTCCGTTGCTGTTTTTTTGGCAAAGCTAAAATAATTGCCAGCCATTGAAGCAGAAACATCAATGGCAATCACCACAGAAATAGGTAGTGGATTATCGCTTTTAGGATTTGTAACACTAATAATATCTGCAGGATTTCCGCCTTCCAAAATAACAACTTCTTCGGGTTTAATATCAATTACCTGATTGGCATTATTATCTATTGCAATAAATTTGGCTTTGTAAATTGGAAATTCTGCGGCATTAATATCGTAAAGTGTAAAACTCTGCGATTTAACCAATGAAGATGTTATTAGCAAAAAAAATAATGAAAAATAAACCCTCAACATGTTTTTGTTTTAATGAATAAATATTCACAAAATTAAACCATTAATGATAAAATAAAGCATAAAACTTCAAATTAAACTGTTTTTATTAAAAGCTTTCGTATTTTTGCTGTGAATCGAAAATCTAATACCGACCTGCTAACAAGATAATTAAAATAAATCGCTTCGCTTTTATTTTAAAACAGTTAGTCAGTCGGCATTAACAAAAACAAGCTAATAATCCCGATAAAAAATTTTGTTAGTTTGGCTTTGCAAAACTTTACAAATTTTAAATCGGGACACTCTTTTGTTAACGTTTTAGTATAAATTGTTGAATAATTGATATGCTTAAGAAATTCATTAAAAACATTGCCTTAATTATCTTTCTTAATTTGCTTATCAAGCCATTCTGGATTTTGGGCATCGACCGTTCTGTTCAAAATACGCTGGGTGCCGAAGAATATGGATTTTATTATGCCATTTTCAACTTTTCTTTTTTGTTAAATATTTTGTTAGACTTTGGCATCACCAATTTTAACAATAAAAATATTGCTCAAAACAACCACTTACTTCGCAAGCACCTATCAAACATAATTGTGCTTAAACTATTGCTTGCAATGGTTTATTTAACAATCACTTTAGTTGTTGCATTCATTATCAACTATTCTTTTGATCATATTATTCTGCTTTTAATATGTGCGTTCAACCAATTTCTTATATCTTTTGTGTTGTATTTACGTTCTAATCTATCGGGCTTGCATTTGTTTAAAGTTGATAGTATGATTTCGGTATTAGACCGGTTAATTATGATAATGGTATGTAGTATTCTTCTGTGGGGTGGGCTTCCCATCCAATTTAATGTAAAATGGTTTGTATATTCTCAAACATTCGCCTATTCAATAACTGCATTAATTACATTAATCATTGTTTTCAGAAAAGCAAAATCTAAGTTTCTGAAACTAAGCTGGAATTTTCCTTTTTCGTTGATGATTATCAAGAAAAGTTTTCCATTTGCCATATTGGTATTGTTAATGACATTTTATAACCGCATCGACACGGTGATGATGGAAAGAATTTTACCTGATGGTGCAGTGCAATCGGGTATTTATGCCTCTGCCTATCGTTTACTTGATGCAACTAATATGATAGCCTATTTGTTTGCTGTGCTATTGTTGCCATTATTTTCAAAAATGCTTAAACACAAAGAATCGGTGGAAGAATTGGTGAAATTAGCCTTTACATTTCTTTTTATTGGTGCTGTGGTTATAGCAATTGGATGTAGTTTCTATAGTACAGAACTAATGACGCTTATGTATAAAGACCACATTTCTGCATCAGCTCATGTATTTGGATATTTGATGTTTTGTTTTATCCCCATTTCCACCTCTTATGTTTTTGGAACCTTGCTCACCGCTAATGGAAATTTAAAATATCTTAATATAATGGCTGCATGTGGTATGTTGCTAAATATTACCTTAAACTTAATTCTTATACCCAGATACTTTGCAACTGGCTCGGCAATTGCAAGTTTGACTACTCAATTTTTAACTTCGTTGGCGCAAATTGTAATTGTGCAAAGGGTTTTTAAATTTAAAGTTAATTATAAATTCTTAAGCGTATTGCTATTGTTTGTAATAGGCGTTGTGTTGATAAATTATGCCTCCAAACTGCTACATTATAATTGGATGATAAATTTTGTGATAATGACCGCAGCTTGTTTTATTTATGCAAACGTTATCCGATTATTAAATTTGAAGGCGATATTGAATATTGTCAAAAATGGTTAGCTTATTTATTAGAATAATATGAAGTTTAGCCTCCAGCTTTTTTTACTTTATAATTTGCCAGTGTAAGCATTGAAAGAATTTTATCTCTAAAATCGCCCTGTATCAGTATTTCATTATCTTTTACTGTTCCACCTACGCCGCATTTACTCTTTAGTTGTTTTCCAAGTTCTTTTAAATCGTCTTCTTTCCCTACAAAACCGGTTATTAATGTAACCTTTTTGCCTCCTCTCTGCTTTTTATCAAGTTGTATGCGAAGGTTTTGTTGCTGTGGTGGCAATGTTGCGGGTTGTTGTTTTTCAGAAAACTGGTATTTGTATTCAGGATTGGTAGAATAGACAATTCCTACAGGATTTCTTTTGTTATTTGTCATCTTTAATATTATTTTTTAGTAAAATAAACAGCAACCCAATTGTTGTTTACCAAATGTTTCTGGTAAAACAGACCTTTCAACTCAGAAGTTTCTTTTATGATGGGTAAATCAGCTTCATAAAATCCGCTCATAATCAATGTTCCTTTTTCATTTAAGCTTTTTGCATAAGTGGAGATATCATTTAAAAGAATGTTGCGATTGATATTGGCTAAAATAATATCGAATTTCAGATTTTCTATCAATTTTGCATCGCCCAATATGGTTTCTATCACTGAATTATTTCTTTCGATATTCTCTTTCGTATTTTCGAAAGCCCATTCATCATTATCAATTGCAACAATATTAGTAGCTCCTTTTTTATAAGCAAGTATTGCGAGAATGCCAGTACCACAACCCATATCGAGAAGGGTTTTGTTTTTTATATCCATCTCAAGCATCAATTGAATAACCAATGAAGTAGTTTCGTGGTGTGCCGTACCAAATGACATTTTTGGTTCAATAATTAGTTCAAATTCATAATTTGTATTTGATGGATGAAATGGTGCTCTTACATAACAGCGGTTTGCAATAAGGACAGGTTCAAAATTACTTTCCCATAAAGCATTCCAGTTTTGAGCAGGGATTTGTTTAGTGTTATAGGTAATCTTAAATAAATGTTTGTCGTTGAGTATAGGAAGGTTTTTTAATTGTTTTTCATCAAATAAACTTGCTGGAATATAAGCCTGTACTCCTTCGTCGGTATTTACAAAACTCTCGAAACCAAGTTCGCTAAGTTGCGCAATCAATATATCACTTCCTTGTTCTAAGGGAATTATCTTAAAATCAATTTCTATGTAGTCCATTTTTAATTAAAAAGATTGTATTATTTTCACAAAATCACTGGCAATGAGCGAAGCTCCACCAATTAAACCACCATCCACGTCGGGATTGGCGAATAGTTCTTTAGCATTTTTTGCATTACAGCTACCACCATAAAGTATAGAAATACTATTTGCAATTTGTTCTCCAAATTTATCGCTAACAACTTTGCGAATAAATTTGTGCATTTCTTGTGCTTGTTGTGGAGTAGCATTTAAACCAGTGCCAATTGCCCAAACAGGTTCGTAAGCAATAATAACTTTCGAAATTTCTAAAGATGAAAGGTGAAACAAACCATCGTTGATTTGTTTTTTAACAACATCAAAGTAAATATTTGTGTTTCGTTCTTCAAGTCTTTCACCACAACAATAAATAGGCAATAAATTATTTGAAAGCACAAGATTTATTTTTTTTGCTAACATTGCATTGCTTTCATTAAAATAATTTCTGCGTTCAGAATGTCCGATAATGATGTATTTCGCTCCAGTAGATTTAATCATTTGAGCTGAAACCTCGCCGGTGTAAGCTCCTTTTTCTTCTGAAGAGCAATTTTGTGCGGCAATGCTAATAAAAGGGTCGTCAATTAACAAATCGTTGATTGCTTTCAAATGTATAAAAGGGGGGGCGATGATAATATTATATTTTTCTGCAGATTGAGTAAAAGGGCTTGATACAAGCAATTGTTTTATTTCTTTAACCAACAAAACACCTTCTTCCAGTGTTTTGTTCATTTTCCAGTTTCCAGCAACAATTTTTGTTCTCATTTTTATTGAATTAGATTAATTATTTTTGACAGTAAAATTAGGTATTTTTTTTGAATGAAGCGGTTTTTGAATATTAATTTTGATAAATTACCCCATTTGAAAAGATAAATAAAACTGGGGGGAAGCCGAATTTTATAAAATTTTAATGTTTATTTTTGTGAAAAATAATCATCATTTATCATTAGAAGTGGGTAATAAATTTATCAAATCTCCTCATTTAAATTGGCTTGCATTATTTTCTTTATTAGCATTGCTTGTGCCATATATTTACTTGTCATTTTTTATTCATCCAGCAGCTGACGATTATAATTATGCTGTTCTCAACATCAACAATGAGTGGTTTAGCGAATATATCAACCAATATTATACTTGGAATGGCAGATACTCATCCAATTGTCTTGTTTTGCTCAATCCTATTGCTTTCAAAAGTTTATCGGTTTATCGCATCATTCCATTATTGCTTATTTTATTCACTTTTTTGTCAATTTATTTTTTAGTAAGCTCTGTTTATAGAAAACAAATCGAAAAAATAAATAGAATAAACCTTGCTTTATCGGTTACGGTGTTTTATTTATTTGTT
The DNA here is from genome assembly GCA_001872995.1 of Bacteroidetes bacterium CG2_30_32_10. Classification (GTDB taxonomy): domain Bacteria; phylum Bacteroidota; class Bacteroidia; order Bacteroidales; family CG2-30-32-10; genus CG2-30-32-10. The sequence goes on from MNXO01000176.1 coordinate 6,971, forward strand.
ATGCCTAATATTGCAGAAGGTATATATTGGTTTACAGGTGCTGTAACCTATCAATTATCAGTAATACTAATAATAACTTATGCCGCTCTTCTATATCGCTATTTAAACGAAAGGTATCTATTTGGGAAAACTTTTCATTATTTATTAAATGTCATTATTCTTATTTTAATTATAGGATTTAATGAAATAGCAATGCTTTTAATGTTATTTTCGCATTTAATATTTGTAATTCTTTCGTTTAACAAGTTTAAGAAAAATAGATTGCTTTCAATTATTCTATTTTTTGTCGTTTTAACATCATCGTTTTTTGTTTTTAATGCTCCTGGTAATGAAATTCGAGCAAGTTATTTTCCAAACAATCATCATTTCATACAAAGCATTTTGTTTTCATTGCTGCAAACATTGAGATTCTTATTTGATTGGGTATCTAACCTACCTTTTATACTATTATCAATTTTATTTGTAATAATTTTTATAAAAACAAAAGAACAGACAATAAAATTAAATGTATTTTCAGTTAAAACACTTGTTTTATATAGTTTATCTATTCCTTTAGTTGTCTTTCTGTCTATTTTCCCTGCTTATTGGAGCACTGGTATTCTTGGACAACAAAGAACAGTGAATGTTGCATGTTTTCTTTTTATTTTGCTTTGGTTGATAAATATAAGCTTATGGGTAGATTATTATAAAGAACATCCGTTTATTAATTGTATTGAAAAATCATTAAAAAATAAATATAGAATCATATTGTTTATATTGGCAATTATGGCAATGGCAATTACAAAAAACGGATATAATTCATTTACCGATATTTTTTACAGCAAAGCATTCTATTTTAATAAAGAAATGAATGAACGATATATTAAAATGGCTGAATTTAAAAACGAACAAAAAAATAATCTTATTGTAAATCCATTGCAGTATAAACCATCCACAATATTTGTGCTTGATATTACTAACGACTCTTCTCATTGGTTAAATTGTGGAGTTGCGGCTTATTATGGTTTAAAAGAAATTTCAATAAATAAATAAAAAATATTATTCTAAAAATAAAGTTATTATTTTTAAAGCAATTAAAGAATAAC
>MNXO01000034.1 GCA_001872995.1 Bacteroidetes bacterium CG2_30_32_10
TTAAAAAAAATTTTATTAAAAAAGCCGATGGCTCTTTTCCAAATTGAAATGAGAAATAAGTAATTAATGATAAGAATATTAAAAAATAATGAATTATTAAATAATGATTGGCAAGCATTTGTTAGGGTTCATCAATTAGGAAACATTTTTCAAACGTTAGAATATTATCAATCTCAAATCGGAAATATTGGTGTTGAGCCCTTTGTTTATGCTGTTATTAAAGAACAAGCAATTGTTAGTTTGGTTTCTGGTGTAATTCTAAGTAACGGGGGCAAACTAGGAAGATTATTCACTTCTCGTGCTATTATAACAGGAGGTCCAATTTTTACTTCAGATAATTCAATTAATGAAAATGTACTTGAATTAATTCTTAACTCGGTTAAAGATAATCTTCAAAAAAAAGTTATATATATTCAGATTCGCAATCTTTGGGATTGCACATCTGTTAAAGAAGTATTTGAAAAGAATGGTTTTGTTTTCCAGGATCACCTTGATATTTTAATTGATTTAACCTTGACTGAGGCTGATTTGTGGAAAAAATTAACAAAAGATAGAAGAAAGAGTATTAGAAAAGGTCAACGAGAACTAAAAGTTGAACAGCTAAATGGAAATATATATAACATTGACTCCATTTATAATCTTTTAAAGGTTGTTTATGATCGAGTTAAACTACCATTGCCAGGAAAAAGATATTTTGAAAAGGTTATAAAAGATCTTTCAGAAAAAGGTATTTTAAAAATTTTTGGTGCCTTTAAAGATGTAAAATTAATAGGTGTTAGGCTGGTTTTGTGTTACAACAAGTTAATATTCGATTGGTATGCTGGTGCTGATGATGATTACTTAGAATACAGACCAAATGATATATTAATTTGGGAAGTACTTATGTGGGGTAAATCATATAATTATTCAATATTTGATTTCGGTGGAGCTGGAAAACCCAATGTAGATTATGGTGTTCGCGACTATAAAATGAAATTTGGTGGTAATTTAGTGAATCATGGACGTTTTGAAATTGTAAACAAACCATTTTTAATGTTCATTGGAAAAACAGCCGTTGGTTTAATAAAAAAATACAATGATCTACTCAAAAAGAAAAACAATTAATAGAAACTCATTTTTTAGAAAGGTATTAATGAAATTTGGAAAAAATCTTTCACAATACTTTCCATTAAATAGTATTAGAATTTTGGGGCTTCGTATGTGTGGATATTCGGTTGGTAATAAAGTTTACGTGGGTCCAGATTTAATTATTGCAAGTGTTATTTCAGAAAAAGGATGCACACTAAAAATTGGGGATAGGGTTGCAATTGCACCAAGGGTTACGCTCGTATTATCATCAGATGCAAATTGGTCGAAACTAATGGAACAGATTGAACCAATTAAAAGTTTTATCATATTGGAAGATGATTGTTGGTTAGGAACGGGTGTAATTATTTTGCCAGGTATAACCATTGGAAAAGGGGCAATTGTTGGTGCAGGTAGTATTGTAACAAAAAATGTACCCCCATTTACTGTATTTGTTGGCAATCCAGCAAAATTTGTTAAACAAATTGAATCATTTTAAGATGAATATCCTATTTGCTCTTGGTCACCCTGCACATTATCACCTATTTAAAAACACTTCAAGTGCACTTAAAATGAAAGGTCATAATGTTCATTATGTAATTACTCAAAAAGATATATTAGAAGACTTACTTAAATCGAACAAAGAAAATTATTCTGTCTTAGCAGAGAGAGAGGTTCGAGGAAATCTCTTTAATAAATTTTTAAAAATTTTAAAATCTACTCGCTCACTTATTAAAATTGCGAGAAAAAAGGATGCTACAATTTTAATTGGGTGTTTATCACAAATTGCATATGCAGGTAAAATACTTCGAATTCCTTCAATTTTTGTAGGGGAAGATGACTTTTCTTATACCTGGTTGCAGGGAATAATTACATATCCGTTTGTAACTAAAATATTGGCGCCAAAACCCACAAATGTTGGTCCCTTCGATTATAAAAGAATATCTTATGACGGTTATCAAAAGCTTTCTTATTTGCATTCAAATTATTTTAAATCAAATAGAACCTTAAATACAACAAAAAAAAAACAAATACTTATTCGGCTAGTAAATTTATCAGCATACCATGATGTAACTGCAAGAGGTTTAAACAATCATCTTTTAGTTGAGTTTATTCAAATATTTAAAGAAATTGCAAATATTTACATTTCAGCAGAAAGAAAACTTCCAGAAATGTTTGAGGAATATCGTATTAATATTGATCCAAATAAAATGCATGAATTCTTACTTAATTCTGATTTATTTATTGGAGATAGCCAATCAATGGCTGTTGAAGCTTCTTTATTAGGTGTTCCCAATATACGAATTAACAATTTTGCTAGTAAAATAAGTGTTTTAAATGAAATTGAATTTAAATATAAATTAACTAAATCTTTAGAACCTGAGGATGCATATAAAATTACAGAAATTTCTAAAGAAATTCTTTTATCTAAAGATATATACAATATTCACTTACATTTAAGAGATATAATGTTAGTCGATAAAATTGATGTAACTGCTTTCATGGTTTGGTTTATCGAAAACTATCCTGAAAGTGTAAAGATTATGAAAGAGAATCCCGATTACCAATTAAGATTCAAATGAGAGATTTTACAATAGCTCTATACACTAAGTTCCTCAACGTTTTATCGCAACAGGCTTATACTTTTCAAACTTTAAGTGGGTTTCTAAAAAAGCCTAAAGAAAAAGTTATCATACTGAGGAACGATGTAGATAAGTTGCCCCAAAATTCTTTGCAATTTGCCAGAATCCAAAATAAAATGGGTATTGCTGGCACTTATTATTTTAGAGTTTTACCTCAGAGTTATAATGAAAAAATAATAAAAGAAATTTCTGAATTAGGGCACGAAATTGGGTATCACTACGAAACCATGGATACCTGTAAAGGTAATGTGGATAAAGCTTACGAGGAATTTTGTAGAAACCTTGAGAAGTTTCGTGAAATTGCTTCAATTGTAACTATATGCATGCACGGCAGTCCTTTCTCAAAGTACGATAATAGAGCTATTTGGGAGAAATACGATTATAAAAAACTTGAAATAATTGGCGAACCCTATTTCGATTTTGATTTTAATAAGGTTTTATATATTACTGATACTGGTAGGCGTTGGAATGGCAATAAGGTTAGCATTAGAGATAAAGTAATGCAAACTTCCTTACAAAAACAATATCATTTTAAATCAACCGCCGATATTATCAATAAAGTAGATGCTTTGCCCAATCAAATGATGCTAACTTTTCACCCACAACGTTGGAGTAATAATTATTTCGAATGGTTTAAGGAATTAGTAATTCAAAGCGCTAAAAATCAAATCAAAAGAGTTATCGTTAAATAGATATATTAAGTTTCTTTTGGGAGCTTATCTAAAACTACCCAGCAAGCAGAAGAATAATGAAAGAAAATCCCGATTATCAAAATAAATTCAAGTAAAGGCAAAACATAAGGTTAAGTAACTTCTAACTAAATTGTCGCAAAAATTTACTATATTTGTTTTTTGTTGGAAAACATGAAACCCAAGACATTAAATATAAATGAGCTTTCTCCCCATCTATTCTGGGATGTTGATATCAAAAATCTTGATGTTAAAATAGCTAAAAAGTTCATTGTGGAGCGAGTTTTTACATTAGGTAGTGCAAAAGAAATCAGGATGGTCATTAAATATTATGGCAGTAGCCAAGTAATTAATGTGCTAAAAGAATTAAATTATATTGATTCCAAATCTCTCAATTTTATTTCAAAACTATTTAAAATTTCATTACCATCTTTTAAATGTTACACACGCAAACAGTTGAATCCACAACACTGGAACTCCTAAAGTCGCTTCAAAGTAAAGATTATTTAAAAGAATTTAACTTGGTAGGCGGCACTGCTTTGGCTTTGTATATGGGACACCGCAAATCAATTGATATTGATCTTTTTTCAAACTTTAACTTTGATACAGCTCAGATGATTGAGTTTATTCAGCAAGACTATCCACTACAACTTAACTATACGGCACCAAATACTATTAAGGGTAATATTGAAAATATAAATATTGATATTATTGCACACAAATACCCCTATTTGAATGAACCATCAATAATTGAAGGTATTTGGATATTGTCTGAACCTGATATTATTGCCATGAAGCTTAATGCGATAGCTACTAGTGGTCAAAGATCAAAAGACTTTATTGATATCTACTTTTTTTTAGCTAATAATAAGTATGCCATTGGTGATATGCTAAAATTTTATCAAACAAAATATAATCAGCAAGGCGATATGCACGTACTAAAGAGTTTGTTATACTTTGATGATGTTAATCTCTCTGATTGGCCTATTCTACTTAGCAAACCTCATTTAAAATGGACTACTATAAAAAAGAAAATTGAAAATGAAGTGTTTCACTTTTTGAAAGAATTGACCTAGCATTTTTTTATATAAAGTTGATTAAATATACCCAGTAAGCCAAAGAATAATGAAAGAAAATCCCGATTATCAATATAAATTCAAGTAAAGACAAAGGGTAAAGTATAAAGATAATAATGGTAGTTTGCAGAAGATATGATTCCGTTTAATGGCAATTTAGGGTTGTTGAAATTATGTAAAAAACTATGTATTACTTTCTGTACAAAGAAAAAAGGATAAAATGAAGCAAAGACTGAATTTTATATTTTAAGAAAAAAATTTTTAATCTTAAGAAAACATTAAACAAATTACTATATTTGCATAGTATGTCCATTTTATTCGGACTTATATAGCATTTTATGAAAGCGATTGAAGAAATACGAGATAAAGTACTAGGTGATGTATTCGACTATACACAATTAATGCACATCCTTTCGCATTATAGCAAGCCTCGCGATGTTGTCACAATCCTATTAAAACAACAACAAATAATTCGTATAAAAAAGGGATTATATATTTTTGGTTCTGTTTATCAGCATTCAGTTGTTTCTTTAGAATATATTGCAAATATAATTTATGGTCCTTCGGTTATTAGTCTCGACTATGCCTTATCTTGGTATGGTTTAATTCCTGAGCGAGTAAACACAATAACATCTTTAACCACGGGTAGGTCGCGCGAGTTTAATACACCTCTAAGCAAATTTACATATTGCCAATTGTCCAAAAAACGTTTTTCAACAGGAATAATGAGACAAAGTAATCAATCTGGAAGTTTTTTAATTGCTAACCCACTAAAAGCGCTATCAGACAAGGTGTGGACTGATAGTCGGTTTAAACCCAACTCTGTTTCATCATATAGTAACTATTTGTTTATGGATCTTCGTATAGATGAAACTATTCTTAAATCTTTCATAGACCCAACGACCCTTGATAATATTGGTAAAGCATACTCAACAAGAAAAATTAACTGGTTGGTAGAATTTCTCTTAAACTATTCAAAAATCAACTGATGGATAAAATATTAAAAAGTATGTTACCCGACCCGTTACCACAAACAACAACAGGAATGATAAATGCGTTACGTGAAATTATGCAATCAATCACTTTGTTAGGTTTATGGAGAATGAAATTTTTTGAACATGCCGCCTTTTACGGCGGAACCTCGTTACGCATACTTTATGGTTTAGATCGTTTTTCAGAAGATTTAGATTTTTCGTTGCTAAAACCATCAAGTAATTTTAGTTTTTCGAATTATGGTTCGTCTTTAAAAAAAGAGCTTGAAGCTTTCGGATTCGAAGTAAGTTTCGACACTAAAGTAAAAGCAACCGAAACGAATATTGAATCTGCTTTTTTAAAATGCAATACCTATAACCAGTTAATTATAATAAAAGCACCAGATGAAATGCTTGGATTAATAAACAGTCAATCGGTTTTAAAAGTAAAATTGGAAGTAGATACGAATCCTCCACCATTATTTGATACTGAAATAAAATATGTGTTTTCACCACTTCAATTTGCTGTACGTACTTATTCCTTGCCATCGTTATTTGCAGGAAAAATGCATGCCCTTTTATGCAGAAAATGGAAAACCCGAACCAAAGGTCGCGATTGGTATGATTTTGTATGGTATACCTCAAAATATCCAACATTAAAATTAGTTCACCTTGAACAACGCATGCGTCAATCTGGTCACTATACCAATGACGAACCACTCACAATAAAAACCTGTTTAGATTATATTTATAATTCAATAGAAAAATTAGATATAAATATGGCAATAAACGAAGTAAGTCCGTTTATCAGCAATCCACGTTCGCTTGATTTATGGAGGAAAGACTTTTTTATTGCCGCCTCCGAACGTATTGTTTTTGTATAGTTAATTTTTTTTTGCGAGAATTACATTTTATTAAAATAAATTATCCTTATTGTTTAAGTTGCTGAAAATAGTTAAATACTTTATCAAATCATGTTACTTTCCACCCACAGCGTTGGAGTAACAATTATTTCGAATGGGTTAAGGAATTGTTAATGCAGAACGCAAAAAATCAAATCAAAAGACTATTAGTTAATTAGAAATATAAAGCTTTTCCATTTTGGTTTATCGAAAACTTCCTGCAAGCCAAAGAATAATGAAAGAAAATCCCGATTATCATTATAAATTCAAAAAAATAGTATAAAATAGATGAAAAATAAAATACTTATTATGCTTTTGCTGCTCTTTTGTATGGCATCTTGTGGCAAACAAACCATTTTTGAAAAGCATGAAAAAATTGAAAATAATACTTGGAATAGAAATAAAGTAATAGCGTTTGAGGTGCCCATCAATGATATTAAAAAGGATTACAATGTTTATATAGCGGTGCGGCATTCCGATGTTTACGCGTATAACAATTTGTATGTGGGCGTTATTATATATACTCCATCGGGAGATCAGCGTTCAAATAATTACTATCTCGAATTGCGTAACGAAGATAGAAGCTTTAAAGGAGATGTATTGGGTGATATTTGGGATGTAAAAATGCAAATTATGAAAAATGCCTCCTTTACAAAACAAGGCATTCACAAATTTGAAATTAGCAATTTAATGCAATATCCTAATCTGCCTGATATAATGGAAATAGGATTAATTATTGAAAAACAAAAATAGTATTATTTGATAATTTTATCAAGATTTTACAAATTACTTTCTATCAACTCTTGTCTGTGTTTTCTATATTCAATAATTGGTTTATCACCCATAATAAGACGTTCGTCCATTTTATCATTGCTCTTTTTGGGCAATTGGGTTATTACCACTCTTTTGTCTTGCCTGAGTATAATAATGCTCGATAGTTTTCCAATATAGTTGAATAGTTCTTTTAAAATAGGGACTTTAACCATATTCTGATAATAGCGGATATATATGGCTGTGTTTTCCTCATCTATAGGGACAAAAGCAGCAAAAGCTCTTATTTTATCAGAAATAAAGTTTTGCCATATATTGGGATAATGGAATTGCAAATGAAACAATTTTTCGTAATTGGCAATTTCGTTTGGTTTTAATGGAAGGGTATTGCCATCATCAGCAACATTATTCACATAAAAGGTGATCAATTCATTTTCCCTCACCACTACTGGTCCATGAACCAAAGTTTTGTTGCCTCTGCCAATGGTGGTTTTGTGAACAAAAGGCAAATGCACCACATCGAGTTGGTTTTCTATGGCACGCGAATAATGAACATTCCAATAATCTATAAATGTAGAGTAAGAGAATTTTGCCAATTCTTCAAAGAAAAAAGGTTTCGCAGTGGTCATTTTGTCATCATCGCCCCACCATAGCCAAATAAAACCATAAGACTCGTATGCCTTATAAGCTTTCACTTTCATTGTTTCTGGTGTAGCTTTGTTTTTGCCGTTGGCAGGTATCAAATCAACTTTTCCCGATGGGTTATAAACAAAACCGTGAAAAGGACACTCCAACTTACCTTGAATAATTTTGCCACAAGCAAGCGAAACTCCCCGATGACAACATTGATC
>MNXO01000110.1 GCA_001872995.1 Bacteroidetes bacterium CG2_30_32_10
AAAAAGTTGCATTTGTGACTTGAATTCAGCAAAGAATCAACCGACAAATTGTTAAACTATATTTTGCCTTTTATTAGCTATTCGTAAAAACCACAAAACAATGAATACATTTAAAACGATTAATCCAAAGAACATTCAAGAAAACACCTTTCAGCTTATGGCTACCGATTGGATGCTTATTACGGCTGGGAATTCAAAATCATACAATACAATGACTGCCAGTTGGGGCGGATTAGGGCATTTATGGAACAAACATATTGCAATTTGTTTTATTCGTCCACAACGCTACACTTATGAGTTTGTGGAGAAAAACGAATTTTTCACCCTGTCTTTCTTCCACGATAAACATAGGGAAATATTAAACTATTTAGGTAAAGAATCTGGCAGAAATGTAAACAAAATGAAAGTCGAAGGTTTAACACCCATTATCAGCGAAAATAATTCAATTTATTTCGAAGAAGCAAAGTTAGTGCTTGAGTGTAAAAAACTTTATTTCGATGATTTGGAATCTTCCCATTTTATTGATAAAAACCTTGACAAACTCTACCCAACTAAAGATTATCACCGAATGTACTTTGGTGAAATTGTAAATTGTTTACAAAAAGTCTGTTAATAAAGCCTGCTGAATTAATGTAAAATTATCACTGTGGTTCGATTAAATTTTGTTAATTTATAATTTCGTACCTACGGCACTTTACATACCTGTTTATATTCATGGGGTTGATTATAAATATTTTTTTTAATTAAAATGTGTGAATGATGTAATTCATTTACATAGTTATGTAATACATTCAATCAAAAATAGGGACACCTTTGCATGGTGAAAATGTTTTCACAAATTAAATTATAAAAATGAAAACAAAGAATCTACTAACAACCTTTGCTATTGTATCGGTTGTTTTAATTGCCGCATGTAAAAAAGACAAAGTTGCTCCAGAACCAACACCCAATCCAATAGTAATACCGCTTCAAACAACTTTGCAGGATTCGGTAATGCTTGCTAGCACATTCAATTTTGCTATACTTTCTGGCTCAGCAATTACAAACACTGGAGCAACAATAATTACTGGAGACCTTGGCTTGAGTCCTGGTTCTTCCATCGGTGGGTTTCCTCCAGAAATTTTAAACGGTACACAGCATATCAACGATTTAATAGCTAATCAGGCTAAAATAGATTTAACCGCAGTATATAACGATCTTGCTGGACGTACTTGTACAGATATAGTTACATTGTCTGGAAATATTGGTGGGCTAACACTTACTCCTGGTCTATATAAATCAACCTCATCATTAGCTATATCATCAGGGGACCTCACTTTTGATGCAAAGGGAAATGCAAATGCCATTTTCATCATACAGATAGCCTCTTCATTCACCACTACCTCTGGACGCAAAGTTATTTTAAGCGGAGGTGCATTGGCATCCAATATTTATTGGCAGGTGGGTAGTTCTGCTACTTTTGGAACCACTTCTGTTTTTAAAGGAACCATTATGGCAATGCAATCTATTACTTTCAACACTGGAGCAACTCTTGATGGCAAAGCATTCGCAAGAATAGGTGGTGTTACTATGGCTGGAAATACGATTGTAAAACAATAAACCATTAAAGAATAATAAATAATAAGATAATAAAAAGAGCGTTGTTTGTTAAACAACGCTCTTTTTGCAATTTAATAGGAATAAGTTATGTGTGAATGATGTAACTCTTCTCTTTAATTGTGTAATACTTTCCGCAATATAAAGAATCACCTTTGCACTGTGAAAATAATTTCACCAATTAAAACTAATAAATCATGAAAAATGTAACCGAATTAAAAGGAAACTGGAATGAGCAAAAAGGTAAGCTCAAACAGAAATTTGCAATATTGACAGACAATGATCTTATGTTTGATGAAGGCAAAAAGGATCAGATGTTCGGAAGACTTCAAATTAAGCTTGGAAAAACAAAAGAAGAATTACAAAAGATTATCGGAACACTTTAATTACAATCAATTAATAAAATTTATAAACCATTTAAAATCATTTAAAATGAAAAATAAAATTAAATTAGTAGTACTTATTGCTTTTGCTGGATTATTAACATTTGGCGTAGAAAGTTGTAAAAAATACCCAGAAGGTCCAACCATTAGTTTAAGGACAAGAAAAGAACGCGTTGCCAACACTTGGAAAGTGGACAATTACAAAGTTAATGGAACCGACCTTACCTCATTGTTTGCTGATTATACAGAAACTTATACAAAAGATGGTAACTATTCTTATAAATGGGAACTTCTTGATGGAACTGGTACTTGGGCTTTTCAAAATCAGGATGAAGAAATTAAACTTACTGGTACCAGCGGTACTCAATCATCTCATACCTTTATTATTCAGAAACTTGAAGAAAAAGTATTTTGGTATTATTATATGGATGGCAATGACAAGGTAGAAATTCACTTGGTTGAAAATTAATTACATTATTTGTTTAACAAGCAAAAGAAATATCCTTTAATAACTATTTATATACCAAGCAAAATGGATGATTATTTATAGGGTATTACTTGCTTTTATTGGGTAATTAAATTTACCATTATAAATAGATTAATAAATTAAGATAAAAAATATACTTATGAAAACATTAGCTTCAACATTATTAATAGTCTTTATGTTATTAGGGACTACCATTTCGGCTCAAGAAAAATCTTATCCAGAAAAATTCGGGAGAACCTTAAACTTAGGTTTAGGCATTGGAGGATATTCTGGTTATTATGGTTATGTAGGGCATACGATGCCTGTTTTTCATATCGATTATGAATTAAATGTGGCAAATAATTTTACATTGGCACCTTTTGTTAGTTTTTATACCTACAAAAACGACTATTGGTGGGGCGATAAAAATCATCCAGAAAGATATTACTATTACCGCGAAACTGTTGTTCCTATAGGGATTAAAGGCACCTACTATTTTGATCAATTATTCAATGCAAGTTCCAAATGGGATTTTTATGCAGCAGGTTCAGCAGGTTTTGCAATTGTAAATCACAGTTGGGAAGCTGGATATGATGGTGATATACATTATTATCATGATGCCAATCCTTTGTTTCTTGATTTACATGTAGGATCGGAATACCACATAAATAATAAGATTGGTGTTTTCCTTGATTTATCTACGGGAGTTTCTACTATTGGGCTTGCAATTCATTAATTAGCACACCTTCATTTAAAATAGCCACAGATTCACCAATTGAATTATTTTTCTATATGAATCATCTGTGAATCCGTGGCAATTTATTTTAGATTTATTGAATAGCATTGACTTAATGACAAAATTAAACAAATAATAATTTATAATCAAATGAAAACCCAAGAAATTGAAAAGTCAATTGCGCATATTACCGTAGAAATAATTGAATATGTCCCCAATGCGGTTGTTAGCAAAACGATTTTGCAAAAATCAACCGGAAATATAAGCGTAATGTCGTTCGATAGTGGCGAAGGTTTGTCTGAAAGAATTACACTCTTTGACACTTTTGCTCAGATAATAGAAGGTAGTGCCGAAATTTTTATTAATGGTAAATCCAATTCACTGCTCACTGGTCAATCAATTGTTATACCTGCACATGCACCCAATTTCATAAAACCTCATGGCAGATTCAAAATGATAATGACCGTTATTAAAAGCGGAATAGACCTGCCAATAAGCAATTAACAGTAAAATGTGTGAATTATGTAACTTATTTCTAAAGTTATATAACATTTTATGAATAAAAGTTACGCACCTTTGTGCGATTCTCTTAATTAACAAAATTAGAAGCATTTGAAACTACATATCAAATACATGGTAAGCGATCGCTGTAAAATGGCAGTAAAAGAAGAGTTGAAAAAACTCGGACTGCATTTTATTGTTGTTGATTTAGGTGAAGTTGAATTGATGGAAACTCTTTCTGAAGAACAACGGGAACAATTGAAATCTGCTTTACTTATTTCAGGATTAGAATTAATGGACGATAAAAGAGCGGTATTAATTGAGAAAATTAAAAATATAATTATTGAAATGGTTCATCATTCCAACGAAGTAATGATAAAAACTAACTTCTCTGATTTTTTAAGTCAAAAATTAAATTACGATTATACCTACTTGGCAAATTTATTTTCGGAAGTACAAGGAACAACTATCGAACAATTCATCATCTCTCATAAAGTGGAACGTATTAAAGAATTAATTATATATGATGAATTAAACATAACAGAAATTGCTTGGAAGATGAGTTACAGTAGTGTGGCGCATTTATCTAATCAATTTAAAAAAGTAACAGGGCTTACACCAACCCACTTCAAACAATTGAAGGACAAAAGAAGAAACTCTATTGAAAAAATCGGTGGTTTACTAAATACAGATTAATAACAATTTATTAAGGCGTACTAATATAAATAAAATGGAAAGAACTAAATCGCATGAATCCAAATACGCCCGAAGTTTAATTGAAGCCAGTTTTGATCCATTAATTGTGATCAGTCCCAAGGGCAAAATTACTGATATGAATCAGGCGAAGGTAAATATTACAGGCATAGAACGCGATATGCTTGTTGGCACTAATTTTTATGACTATTTCACCGAACCAAAAACAGCTAAAGCTGTTTATTTAGAAGTTTTTGCAAAAGGTTCTATTATCGATTCGCCCCTTACTTTTCGTCATATAAATGGCAAGCTTACAGATGTATTATTTAATGGGTCTATTTATAAAGATGATAGTGGAAATGTTCTTGGAGCAGTTGTAGTAGCAAGAGACATTGCCGAGCAAAAATGGGCGATAGATTTAAGAATTGCCAACAAAAAACTTGCTTTTCAAAACGATGAAAAAGAAAAACGGGCAGCCGAATTAGTTGTTGCTGACAAGGAGCTTATATACCAAACCCAAGAAAAAGAAAAACGAGAAATAGCGAATAAAGAGTTAGAAGCATTTAGTTATTCTTTAAAATTAGCGTCTCAATATTCGCTAAGTCTTATTGAGGCAAGCCTTGACCCTTTGGTTACCATTAATATCGAAGGGAAAATAACGGATATGAACGATGCTTTATCGAACATTACGGGTATGACTCGCGATGAATTGAAAGGCTCCGACTTCTTCAATTATTTTACAGAACCACAAAAGGCACGTGAAGTTTATCAAGAAGTGTTTGCAAAAGGTTCTGTTGCTGATTCGCCTCTTACCATTCGTCATAAAAACGGTAAACTTACCGATGTTTTATTTAATGGGTCTGTTTATAAAGACGACAAAAACAATGTTTTAGGAGTAGTAATTGTAGCTAGAGATGTTACTGCACAAAAATTGCTTTCTAATTATTCGCTCAGTCTTATTGAAGCAAGCCGCGATCCATTATTTACAATTAGTCCCAATGGAAAAATAACCGATATGAATGAGGCAACTGTAAAAGTAACAGGAGTATCGCGCCAAAAAATAATTGGCACTGATTTTTTTAATTATTTTACTGATGTTAATAAAGCACGCAAAGGGTACCAACAAGTCTTTGCAAAAGGTTTTGTGGTAGATTATCCACTTACCATTAAAGATGGTAAACTGATAGATGTACTTTGTAACGGTTCGGTTTATAAAGATGACAGAGGAAATGTGTTAGGTGTGGTGATGGTTGCAAGAGATATTACCGAGCAAAAAAGAATTGAAAAAGAAACCATAGAAGCAAAAGTGTTTGCCGAGTTGGCAACAGCAATTGCAGAAGAAGCAAAAATTAAAGCTGAAAAAGCCACACACGTAGCCGAAAATGCAGTGAAAGCTAAACAGCAATTTTTATCAAATATGAGTCACGAGATTCGCACTCCTATGAATGCAATTATCGGATTTACAAAGGTATTATTGAAAACAGATTTATCGTCCAAACAAAAAGAATATTTATCTGCTATAAAGTTGAGTGGCGATGCATTAATTGTGCTCATCAACGACATCCTCGATTTGGCAAAAGTAGAATCGGGCAAAATGACTTTTGAGCAAATACCCTTCAAATTATCCGTATCTATACCAGCGATGCTTCATTTGTTTGAAACAAAAATACAGGAAAAAAATATTACATTGATTAAAGAATACGATAAAAAAATTCCTGAAGTTTTGGTTGGCGACCCCGTTCGCTTGCATCAAATAATTTTAAATCTGGTGAGTAATGCGGTAAAATTTACTGCGAAAGGAAAAATCACCGTAAGTGTTCGTATGATTGCTGAAGATGATGAAAAAGTTAGCATTGAATTTGCCATTACAGATACCGGAATTGGGATATCTGAAAATAAAATAGATAAGATTTTTGATACATTTCAGCAAGCATCTAGCGGCACTTCTCGATTGTATGGCGGAACAGGATTAGGACTGTCTATTGTTAAACAATTGGTGGTGCCACAAGGAGGAACCATCAATGTTAAAAGCATAATTGATATGGGTTCTACTTTTAGTTTTGTATTACCTTTTTTTAAAACAAATGAAAAAGCAGCCATTGAAACTGAAATTTTGGAATTAGATTCCAATAATAAAAACATTAAAGTATTGGTGGTCGAAGATATTGCCCTTAATCAATTGCTGATGAAAACAGTATTGGATGATTTTGGCTTTGAACGCGATATTGCCTCCAACGGCAAAATAGCCATCGAAAAACTACAGGCTAAAACTTACGATATAATTTTGATGGACTTGCAGATGCCCGAAATGAATGGATTTGAAGCTACTGAATATATTCGTCATGTAATGAATTCAAATATCCCTATTATTGCACTAACTGCCGATGTAACAACTGTTGACCTAGCAAAATGTAAAATGGTTGGAATGAATGACTATATTGCAAAACCAGTTGATGAAAGATTGTTGTACAATAAAATAGTTAGTTTAGTAAATAAAACTGATTTAACAAAATCTGATTTAAATAAAACCATTGGAGCTAATGAAGGAGAAACAATAAAATGCATTGATTTAGATTATTTAAACCACCGAACCAAATCGGACCCAGCATTGATGATGGAAATGATTTCGCTTTATTTGGAACAAACCCCTCCATTGGTTAAGGCAATGAAAAAAAGTTTGAAAGATAAAGATTGGAATTTATTGCAAGCAACAGCTCATAAAATAATTCCTTCGTTCTCAATTATGGGTATTAATAGCGACTTTGAAAACATGGCAAAAAAAATTAAAGAATATGCAACAACACAACAACTAACAGATGGAATTCCTGACATGGTTTTGCAAATCGAAAACATTTGCACCCAAGCATGCAAAGAATTGGAAATTGAGTATAATGCAATTAAAAACAGTAAGTGATGAAAAACGAAGCTAAAATAAAACTTTTCTTGGTAGATGACGATGCCGTATTTTTAAAACTATTAGATATTGAATTTAAACTACACGCTGACTTTGATATTGAAACTTATGTAACAGGAGAGCTTTGTGTGGAAAATCTTTCACACTACCCCGATGTAATCATTTTAGATTATCTTCTAAACGGAGTTGATAAAAACGCAATGAATGGAATAGAGACCTTAGATAAAATTAAAGCATATAATCCCGATATTCCAGTTATCATCCTTTCGGGTCAAGATAAAATTGACGTTGCAATAGACTGCATGCATCATCGTGCTTACGATTATGTTGTAAAAAGCGAAACTGCTTTTATGCGAATTCAAAAAATTATTACTAATATTTTCCGTTACCAAAAAATGGAAAAGGAATTGAATTGGTATATGGAGCGGATGTAACAATTATTAATTAATAATTAGCAATGAACAATGAAAAGTACCTTATATTTTGAATAAGAACATCTTGCTGCTATCTGTTATTTTTTTTATTTTCGCTTGCACAAACAAATTGACAAACATTGGGCTCAAGGATTATAAATCTATTGAAGGAGTTAAGATTGGTATGCCGCTCAATGACGCCATCACGAAAATTAACAAAAAATATTACGTAGAGAAAACCAAGGTAA
>MNXO01000146.1 GCA_001872995.1 Bacteroidetes bacterium CG2_30_32_10
TATTAAAACAGATAGCTTGGGCAACCAGCAATGGAAGAAAACGTATGGTAATCCTTTATATGCCAATTGGGGTACGATGGTGAGCCTAAGTGCGGATTCATGTATTATTGCAAGCTATAGTATATCATACTCAAATATGCCAGAAGATAACAGGCAAATATATGTAGCTAAAATAGGTTTAAATGGAATTGAGAAATGGAATAAGAAAATTGGTATTGCTACACTTGGTAATGAGACATCATGGATACAAACATTAAACGATGGCAGTATAATTATATCTGGTCGAAATCTTGTTAGAGATACAATTAATAAATCAATAGGTTGGCTTTTTAAACTCAATAGTAATGGCGATAGTTTGTGGTATAGAGAGTATGCGATAATACAAGGACCTAATGAATCAAACCAACTGTGGCAAGTAACTCCAACACCAGATAAAGGCTTTGCTGGTGCTGGTTCACTTTTTCCAGAAGAGAGTGGAGGCACCCAAGATATTTGGGTGTTTAAAACCGATAGTTTGGGGTGCTTGGTATATAATTGCACAGGGTTAGTGGTTACTGAGTTTAACCCCAATGCAGGAGCACAACTATTGGTTTATCCTAATCCTTTTAAGGAGGCTTTTGCAATAAACTATAGTATTCCTAAGGAAAGTAAGAAAGGGGTTTTTGAGCTGAGGGATGTGATGGGAGGGTTGGTGTATTCAACTGCGTTGAGTAATAATGTGAGGCAGTTGCAGGTGGTGGCTTCTTCTTTAAAGACTGGAGTTTATCTAGCTACTTTTATAGTAGATGGGGTGATGGTGAGTAGTCAGAAAATAATAAAGGAATAGTAAGAGGTTCCACCTTATAAAAAGGTGGAACCTCTATTACACATATCACAATTAACAATTAGAAATGAAAAATTAACAATTAATTTAAAAAAAATAAAACTATGAAAACAACTAAACTCTTTTTAACAATTATATTATTGTTCGCCTTAAAAACAACAATGTCTCAGGAAACATGGTATGTACATTATGTTGGTTATTATCCATATCCATATATGCCAAATTTGAATTCTATTACTATAAATAAAAGCTTATATGAAGGGGTTGTGTGTGCGGATTCAGGCTATATTGCAGGCATTGCAATTCCGATATATGATTGGTGGCTGCCAAATTATAATCTGATAACGAATAATAATTTATATGGAGTATATGATGTTGACTCATCATACATTACAAAAGCTTACATTGTTGGAGAAAATGGGACTATACTCAAGACAAATGATATTATGTATGCTGGAAACATTCCATTTTACAACCAAAATAGTCCAACTATTAATGATTTATATTCTGTTTATTTCACTAATTATTTTTCAGGCGTGGCAGTTGGAGATACAGGAACTATTGTAAAAACCACTGATGGTGGTAGCCATTGGAATTTAATTAGCAGTATTACACTAAACAAGCTATATTCAGTTCAGTTTCCAAGCGTTAATATTGGATATGCTGCAGGAGTAAATGGAACGGTAATTAAAACCACAAATGGTGGAGGTAACTGGGTAATGAAAACACAAGCTATTGCCGATACTTTGCGTTGTATTTGGTTTACTGATGATAATACTGGTTTTGTTGTTAGCCGAAATGGAGCAATATATAAAACCACCGATGGGGGAAACAATTGGCAAAGTAAACCAAGCGGAACTACTCAAAACTTAAATGCTATCCGTTTTTATTCGACAAGCATTGGTTATGCTGGTGGCAATAATAATACAATTTTAAAAACAACTAATGAAGGGGAAAATTGGACCATTCAAACCTTGCCTCCTATACCTAATCTGGGTAATTATAAAAGTATTAGCATCAGTTTAGCAGGAGAAGTTGCTTTAGTCGGCTCCAATGGGAATGCCATTGCCAATTATCCAGAACCTGGATATATAAATAATTATATGAAAGATGGAGATGTGGTGATAACACCTAATCCGGCCAAAGATTATATAAACATTAATACGGGTTTGTACGATAAACTCATTCTGCAAATATACAACACGCAAGGGCAAAGGGTATGCGAACAAAAGCTAACACAAGGTTTATCGCAAATAAGCATAAGCAATTATATGAGTGGTTTGTATTTGTATCAGGTAACTGATGACAAAGGGAAGGTGATTGGCAAGGGGAAATGGGTGAAAGGGAAAAAGTAAAAAGATAAAAGAAAGAAAGATAAAAGATAAAAGTAAAAAGATAAAAGAAAGAAAGATAAAAGGGGATATTCTCGCTACGGCTGGCTCGCTTGTCGTTCAGGCTGATACACGGGTTGAAGGAAGAAAGGGAATTTGAGGATTTGTTGATTTGAAATTAAAAGAGATCTACCGGGAGATGAATGCTTGGTGGGTCTTTTGCAATTAAACAATGTGCAAAGAACAAAGAAGACCCCTATCCTAAATCCTTTCCCCAAATGGGGCAAGGACTTGGCGGTTGTTGAGATTATAGACATTTGTTGATTTGAAAATTAAAAGAGACCTGCCGGGAGATGAATGCTTGGTGGGTCTTTTGCAATTAGCAATGAATAATGTGCAAATAAAAAATATATAATGAACAATTATAAATTAAAAAATTAACAATTAGCAATGTATAAGGTGTTAATTAAGAAAATAGTTTTAATTTAGTTTTACATGTTTTATCATAAAAAATTTAAATATTTATATGTTTTGTGTTTTGTATTTTTAATTATTATATTTGCTCAAAATTTAAAACTTAAAATTATGGATAATCAATCAAAAAATCAAATTAGAATGATTAGAACTACTTTGGAAAACCTAAATGACTATATTGTCAAATGGACAGGTTTTGTTCCAGTAGAAAAATATGTTGCTTTAATAACCGCTAATGTTGCAAAAATTGATGTGCAAGAAGACAAAATAGCCAGTATTGACGGAGGACCGAGTAAGAGAAAAGAAATATTGAGGCAACAGATGCAGCAAACAAGCATGAAAATAAGTGGTTCTGCATACGCTTATGCTGACGACATTGGTGATACTATATTGTTGTCGAAAATGGATATCTCGAAGTCTGATTTCACCTATTTATCGGATGGGGAACAGGCAAATAAAGCGGAAATGATTTATAATGAAACTCACCCAATAGTTACTTCGCTGAGTGATTATAAAATTTTGCCAGCAGATATAACAGAATTGCAAAAAAGAATAAAGGATTATAGGGACTTTTTGACTGCTCCTAAAATTAGCATCAATATTGGCTCGGAAGCAAGGGAAGAAATAAAAAAACTGATAAAGGCTATTTTGAGAGTTTTGATAAAACTAGATAAACTGATGGAGCACTTTAGGGAAGATGAACATGAGTTTTTTGAACTTTATTTTAAATCGAGAATGGTTATTGATTTGGGGCATAGGTATAGGAAGGCTATTAGCAAAATTACGGGTAAGGTGATTGATTTTGAAAGTGAGGCTATAGTGGCAAATGCAAATGTGTATTTTGAAGGGGAAGAAAAGAATTTAATTAAAAGTGATGAGAATGGTTTGTATGCCATAGGTGCTTTTAAGGAGGGTGAATTGGTGCTTATTGCAGTAAAAGAAGGTTTTAAAAAGTGTGAAGAAATGCTGACTATAAAGAAAGATGAAGACCAGGAGTTGAATTTGGAATTGGAAAAGGTGGAAACGCCTATAATACCCCCAGAAGTTTGATGATTTGGATTTGACCCCTATCCTAAATCCTTTCCCCAAATGGGGAAAGGATTTGGCGGTTGTTGGGAATATAGACAGTTGTTAATTTGAAAATTAAAAGAGACCTGCCGAGGGATGAAGACTTGGTGGGTCTTTTGTAATTAACAATGTG
The DNA here is from genome assembly GCA_001872995.1 of Bacteroidetes bacterium CG2_30_32_10. GTDB lineage: Bacteria > Bacteroidota > Bacteroidia > Bacteroidales > CG2-30-32-10 > CG2-30-32-10. The sequence goes on from MNXO01000146.1 coordinate 3,830, forward strand.
CGATTAAAAATTATCAATGAAATGAATAGTGTGTAATTAACAATTAAATGTTTATTTTTGAGCTTTATAAAATGAGGGATAAATAATGAAATTAGAAATACTAACGCCTGCGAAATCTTTAAATAAAGCATACTTTAAACAATCATTAAAAATTGAGCAGATTGAGCTTTTTAAATCAGAACTAGCAAAGACCTTTGCTCACATTGACGAGAAGCAGGACGAAGAATATCACAAGAATGTTATCTCAAAACTTTTACATGAAGTTTACTACAAGGACAAGTACCTGGTTAATGTAAACAAAAAACAAGACCTTGTTGTTCGTAATGGAAATAAGACAGACGACGCTATAGCGATAATTTTAGAATTTAAGAAACCAACCGAAAAAAAGGATATGGTTTCAAAGGACAACGCAAACGTAAAAGCATTACAAGAATTGGTTTTGTATTATTTGCGAGAAACAATTGGCAACAATAACCACGAAATTAAATATCTTATTGCAACTAATATTTATGACTGGTTTGTGTTTGATGGAGTTTGGTTTGAAAAAAATATTTTCAACAATACGGCACTACAAAAAGACTACAAGAATTGGGATGTAACCAAACACGGCACTGACCATTTTTATAAATTTATAGCTGCAAAGTATCTTGACTTAATTGAAGAAGAAGTGCCTTGTACATACTTCAATTTAAAGGATGTTAAAAAGATTTTAGACAAAACCGAACTCAATGAAAAGGAAGAAGAAACTATTATAAATCTTTACAAAATTCTTTCGCCAGAACATTTATTAAAATTACCTTTTGCAAATGACAGCAATACGCTGAACAAAGAATTTTACAATGAATTGCTTCATATTATAGGACTGGAAGAAACGAAAGAAACGGGTAAAAAGCTTATTAAACGAGCTAAAGAAGAACATAGAAATGAGGGTTCGCTGATTGAAGAAACCTTGAAGCTTGTAAAACAAAAAATAACAAATAGAGAAGCAGCATCCGAGGATCAAACCACAGAAACAAGTACAGAAGAAAATGAGTATGAAATAGCATTGGAGCTTTGCATTATTTGGATAAATAGAATATTGTTTTTAAAGTTATTGGAAGCTCAACTTATAAAATTTAACGGAGATGCGTCTTATGCGTTCTTAAATATTAATAAGGTTATTGACTTTGACGATTTGAACGATTTGTTTTTAGATGCTTTTGCCAACCCAAAAGAAAAACGTAGAAAAGATGTGCAGGTAAAGTTTGGTAACCTGCCCTATTTGAATAGTTCGTTGTTTGAAGAGAATGAACTGGAAATTAAATATGCTTTTATTTCTAATCTGAAAAAGCGGTTGAAAATGCCTGTATATGAACATACCGTGCTAAAAGAAGCGAATGGCAATAAAATAACAGGCAAAAAAAACACCTTGCAATACTTGTTTGAATTTTTGGAAGCCTACAATTTTGAAAGTGTAACTACCGCCAAAATACAGACTCAAAACAAAACCATTATTAATGCTTCGGTGTTGGGTTTGATATTTGAAAAATTGAATGGCTATAAGGATGGTTCGTTTTATACGCCAGGATTTATAACCATGTATATGTGCCGCGAAACCATTCGCAAAGCAATAGCACAAAAATTTAGTACGCTTGAAAACAAAGAAATTGAAAGCTTTGAGGATGTGAAAAGTTATTGTGCCAGATATTTTAAGAAGGAGGATATTGCCCGTTTTAACAGTCATATAAATTCGCTGAAGATATGCGACCCAGCAGTAGGCTCGGGACACTTTTTGGTTTCGGCACTGAATGAGATTATTGCCATTAAAAGCGAACTTAACATATTGGCTGATGCAAAGGGAGTGCCTATAGAATATGAAGTAACGGTAGATAATGACGAGCTAACTATTGTAAACAAGAAAACTAATAAACCATTTGAATATAAACTTGGCGATGACAAGAAACCACCAAAAAACCTGCAACAAATACAGCTTACCTTGTTTGTAGAAAAGCAAAAGATAATAGAAGACTGTTTGTTTGGAGTGGACATTAACCCAAAATCGGTGATGATATGCCGCCTAAGGTTGTGGATAGAGTTGTTGAAAAATATGTATTATACGCAAAGCAGCGATTACCAAGATTTGGAAACCTTGCCCAATATAGATATTAATATAAAATGTGGGAATAGTTTGATAAACCGCTTCGACATAAAAGATAGCTACACAAAACTGCCCGCTGCTACCCAACAAAAAATAAAATTAGCCACCCAAAAATATAAAGACCAAGTAATTATTTATAAAAGCACTACTGACAAAGCAACAAAAAAATTAACAGAAAAGAATATTGCAGCACTAAAACAAACCTTTAGCCAAATAGCCAACCCAACGGATGCTGATTATAAAAAATGGAAAGAAGCCGAAGCCAAATTGGGAGAAATGCCATTGCTATTTAGCAAAGAAGACCAAGAAGCTTGGAAACTAAAATTAGAACATATAACAGGAGAAGCAAAATTGCTGCAAAATAAATATAAATATAAACTAAAAACCATCTATGACAAAGCATTTGAGTGGCGATTTGAGTTCCCTGAAGTGCTGAATGAAGATGGAGATTTTGTGGGGTTTGATGTGGTGATAGGGAATCCGCCGTATATAAGACAAGAGGAGTTTTCTGATATAAAACCATTTTTGAAACAACGGTTTAAAATCTTTAATTCTATTGCCGATTTGTTAACCTATTTTGTTGAATTAGGTTTTGAACTGTTGAAAGAAAAAGGGAATTTTCAATTTATTATTTCCAACAAATTTACAAGAGCCAGCTATGGCAAAGAAATGCGTAACTTCCTTTTAAAAAACACACAATTAAGCCATTTTATTGATTTTAGCGGCTTACCAGTGTTTGACGAAGCAACCGTAGATGCAGCGATTTTGGGGTTTTGCAAGCAAAAAAACAACCAATCAAATTTGGAATATGCCAATGTGGAAAAGAAAGAATTTGAAATAAATAATTTTGAAGGATATTTGAATAACATAAAACAAACGTTTCCGCAAGCAATGCTAACAGAAAACACTTGGGCATTTGAAAAACCACAGGTACTACAAATAAAACGAAAAGTAGAAGCACAAGGAGTACCTTTAAAAGATTGGGATATTACAATTAATTATGGAATTAAAACAGGGTATAATGAAGCCTTTGTAATAGATGGCAAAAAGAAAGACGAATTGATAGCCCAAGACCCCAAAAGTGCAGAATATATAAAGCGATTGCTAAGGGGAAGAGATATTGAGAAGTGGCAAGCCGACTTTAAAGATTTGTGGTTAATTTACATACCCAAAGGCTTTACCATAAAATCTAAAATTGAACCCAAAAACAATGTGGTAGAAGAACCAAAACCAAGATACGGCTATGTTGAATATGATGAAGCTTGGGAATGGTTTAAACAACAATTGCCTGCTATTGCTGCTCATTTACTACCATTTAAATCAAAAGCTGAAAAAAGAACAGATATGGGAGATTATTGGTGGGAATTAAGAGCTTGTGCTTATATAGATGACTTTGAAAAGCCAAAGATAATATATAAAGATATTGCTCAAAAACTTACTTTTTTAATTGATAATAAAAACTATTACACAAACAATACTAATTACTTTATAATTGGAAATGCGAATCTGGAGTTTTTAGCTGGAATTCTGAATAGTTCACTAATTAATTTTTATTATAAATTAATTTCTACTCAATTAGGAGAAAATGCTGTTCGTTTGTTTACTCAATTTGTAGAAAAAATACCAATAATTAAATATGATAACTCTAATAACCAGAAAAATATTATAAAAAATGTTTCAAAAATTATTGAGTTAAAAGAACAAAATTTCAATGCTGATACTACTAAACTTGAAAAGCAAATAGATGAGCTGGTATATGCGTTGTATGGGTTGACGGAGGAGGAGATAAGGATAGTGGAAGGAGGGAAATAGAAATGATAAAATTAGTACACCAATTAATTATTTGGATTTTCTCTATAATAGCATTACTTTATATTGTATTTTATGAATTTATTTTGCCATCACCAATTGACAATATTGATACTGCTGATAAAATATTTATTATTTTATCAAAAATAGCCTATTCTATTGTTGCTGCTTTCATTTTTTATATAATATCGCAATATATACCTGTTCAGATTCCCAGACGCCAGAAAAAAATAAAAATACTAGCTTATGTTTATAATAAAGCTTCAATTATT
>MNXO01000018.1:0-6330 GCA_001872995.1 Bacteroidetes bacterium CG2_30_32_10
TATGTCTTATCGAAAAGAACGAAAATGATAATAAAGTAAATGCTGAATTTAATATTGAAAATATAAATAAAATATATAAATCTTAAAATCTATTATGGACACACTAATTAAAGAATTAAAAGAAGAAATTATTAATGAATTAAACTTAGAAGACCTTACTCCAGATGATATTGATGCCGATGCCGCACTTTTTGGAGATGGCTTAGGTTTAGACTCTATTGATGCACTTTCGTTGATTGTTATTTTGGAAAAAAAGTATGGTTTAAAAATCGGGAACCCAGATGATGGAAAAGAAATTTTCCGTTCTATTCGTTCCATTGCTGAATTTATCAAAGCAAATAAAAAATAATTCATTAAAATGTCTTCAAGAGTTTTTGTTACGGGCTTAGGTATTATTTCTTCTATTGGTTGCAATATCAAAGAAGTGATGGAGGCTATATATGCAAAGAAGTCGGGAATATCCGAAATAACTATACTCGAAACAAATTACAAAGGTAAAATTCCTGTGTGTGAAGTAAAAAAATTAAACAAAGAATTAGCTGAATTAGCTGGCGTGTCAAATCTAAACAAATATACCAGAACTGCTTTATTAGGAATTATAGCAGCCAAACAAGCAGTTGCTTATGCTGGTATTGATAATATTAAGGAATTAAGAACGGGAGTAATATCCGCAACTTCGGTTGGGGGAATGGATAGAAGCGAAAATTTTTATCAATCATTTTATAAAGACCAAAATAAGGGCAGGTTGCGAGATGTTGTAAATCACGATTGTAGCGATAGCACAGAGAAAATTGCTGATATACTTGGTATCAGTGAATATATTACAACCATTAGCACTGCTTGCTCTTCATCGGCAAATGCAATAATGCTTGGTGCAAGACTAATAAAAAACAATTTTCTTGATAGAGTGATTGTTGGAGGCACTGATGCATTAACCCGATTTACATTGAACGGTTTTAATTCATTGATGATATTAGATGCTACTGGCTGTAAACCTTTTGATAACAAAAGAAATGGACTTACCATTGGTGAAGGTGCAGGTTTTCTGGTTATTGAATCAGAAAAATCATTGAAAATAAGCGGGAAAAAAGTATTAGCGGAACTTACGGGTTATGGTAATGCTTGCGATGCGTTTCATCAAACTGCCTCTTCGCCTGAAGGTTATGGTGCTTATCTGGCAATGAAAAAGGCAATAGAAGTTAGCGGCAAGCATATTACAGAAATAGATTATATTAATGCCCACGGCACTGGTACGGCAAACAATGATTTAACCGAAGGAAAAGCCATTGAAAAGATTTTTAACAATTCCATTCCCGAAGTGAGCTCAACCAAAGCATATACTGGGCACACTTTAGCTGCTTCTGGCGGAATAGAAGCAGTATTGTCAGTTTTGGCAATTAAAGAAAAAATTATCTATCCCAATCTGCGATTTACTGAACAAATCAACGAACTTTCTTTTAGTCCTACCATAGAATTATTACAAAATAAAGAGGTTCGAAATGTTTTATCAAATTCTTTCGGATTTGGCGGCAACAATACATCTTTAGTATTTTCAAAATATTAATATGAAAATCTTTATCAAAGGAATAGGGAGTATTTCTCCCCAAAATACTATTCAAAACACACTTATCGATGCTGATATTATTCAACATCATACAGAATACTTAAAATGTATTGAACCCGTTTACAAAAACTATATTAATCCTGTTTCTTTAAGGCGAATGAGCCGCATTGTTAAAATGGGAGTAACTGCTGCTCAATTATGTTTGAAAGATGCTAATTTAACAAATACTGATGCAATAATAACCGCTACAGGATTGGGTTGTATTGAAGATACTGAGAACTTTCTCAATTCTATCATTGCCAATGAAGAAAAACTTCTAAATCCTACCCCATTTATTCAATCAACTCACAATACCGTTGGTTCGCAAATAGCCATTATATTGAAATGCAATAATTACAACGCAACTCATGTACATAAAGGAAGCTCATTTGAAAGTGCTTTGATGGATGCTTTGCTTTTAATGAAAGAAAATGAAGCAAATAATGTTTTACTTGGGTCTTCAGATGAGATGACACCAAACCTTTTTAAAATCACGCAACGATTAAATCTTTGGAAGAAAGAACCAATCAATCATCTAAAACTTTCGGAGTGCAAAACAAAAGGAAGTATCGCGGGTGAAGGTGCTGCTTTTTTCGCCCTCACCAATGAAGCAAATACAAGTAATTATGCAGTTATTAATGCACTTGATGTTTTTTATAAACCAGCAACGAATGACGCTATTGACCAACGAATCTCCTTGTTTTTAGCTAACAATCAACTGAAAACAGATGAAATAGATTTAGTAGTGTATGGAATTAATGGGGATGTTAAATCAGATGGTATTTATAATCATTTGATGGAAAGCGTTTTTAATAAAAGCACATCCACCTATTACAAACATCTATGTGGCGAATATCATACTTCTACTTCATTTGCAATGTGGTTATCGTCAATTATTCTTAAAAATCAAGTAGTTCCCAATATTATTAAGTTAAACAACCAACCAATCAAACCTATTAACAACATTTTGATTTATAATCATTATTTAAACAAGAATCACTCGCTAATATTGCTTTCAAAATGTTAAGATATAAAGTAACTCTTACTATCTTCTTGGTTTTATTGATAACAGTGGGCTTACTGAATTATTTGTTTTCAATTAGCTTATTATATTTATTAATACCAATTGTATTATATATTTCAACGCTTATCATTGCTTCGTTTGTCGTAAATTCACAATTTTATGTTCATACTATATGCGCAAAAGCAAATACGAATAACGAAATCGCCATCACTTTTGACGATGGACCCAACAAAGAGATAACTCCTAAAATACTTGATATTCTTCATAAAAATAATGTGTTAGCTACTTTTTTTTGTGTGGGGAAAAGGGTTATTGAAAATAAAGATGTTTTATTACAAATCCATCAAGCAGGACATTTGATTGGCAATCACACTTATTCCCATTCTAAATGGTTTGACTTGTTTTCTGCAAGGAAAATGGCTAATGAATTTGATAATACAAATAAAAGTATATTTCAAATTATTGGTACAAAGCCTGTTTACTTTCGTCCACCTTATGGAGTTACCAATCCAACAATGAAAAGACCATTAAGAAACTTTAATTTTATTTCTATTGGTTGGAGTTTACGTTCACTTGATACGGTTATCAAATCAAAAGAAAATGTAATTGAAAGAGTGGTTAAAAAGGTGAAATCGGGTGATATTATTCTTTTTCACGACACTGTTCCTCATACACCTCAGATAATTGATGTTTTTATTACTACTGTTATTAGTAAAGGATTTAAAATAGTAAGAATAGATGATTTAATAAATAAAAAAGCTTATGAATAGAAAGTTTAGCAAATATAGTTTATTGTTCATGCTTATTTTTTCAACTAATTCGTTGTTTGCTTCAACATTATTATATAAAAATTCGGGCGATACAACTTTTTTTGAAGTACAAGATACTGCTGCATTGAGTAAATTATTAACGGATATGTCGAAAACATTGCAAACAATTGAAAGCGATTTCGTTCAAGAGAAATATCTCAGTGTTTTAACCGAGTCTATTACTACCAAAGGTCATTTTATATTTAAACAAAAAAACCAGATACGCTGGGAATATACCGAACCATATAGTTATATCATCATCATCAAAATTGGAAAGATGCAAATAAAAGATGGAGACAAGGTTACTAATTTTGATATGTCTGGTAACAAGAGTTTATCTGCGCTTAACGAAAAAATGTCTGATATCATTCAGGGGAAAATTATAAAAAATAAAACTGATTTCAACATCAATTATTATGAGAATAGCAGTTTTTATCTTGTAAGTTTAGTCCCAAAAACAAAGGGAATGAAAGATTACTTCAACGGAATACAGATTTACTTTGATAAAAACGATTTAACTGTTTCAAAAATAAAGATGATTGAGCTTTCTGGCGATTATTCAATTATCAATTTCATTAACAAAAAGAAGAATACCATTGTTTCGGATGAAAAATTTAATATTAATTAGTATTCTTTTATTGTTTGTTAGTTGCAGGACTATAAAACATTGCAATTTTAAAAAAGTAGAGGAGCAACAGACAGATATTGCACAATTACACTCGTGTTTTAAAAATAATTTTACCAAAGTCCTTTTTAAAAGCACCATTGATATTTATAATAACCATTTAGGTGGACTAATACTAATAAAATTGATGCCAGATAGTAGTTATAGAGTAAATTTTATTACAGAACTTGGGTTAAAAATTTTTGATTTTGAAATAAAAGGTGAACAATTTAAAGTGGTTTATTGTCTTGAAAAGATGAATAAAAAGAAGCTTATTCAAGTATTGAAAGACGATTTTACCCTTTTATTGTTGGAAAATAAATTAAAAGATAAAGCTATTTTATTTAAAAATAAAGATAATGTAGAAAACATATTTCGCTTTCATCATAAAAATAGCTATAATTACTATTACGTTGAAAAAAATTCATTGACCTTAAATAAAATTGAAAACTGGGGTTGCCTTTTTAGAAATGTTACGATGTGTTTTTCGGATTTTAAAAATAACTTTCCAACAAAAATTAGTATTTCACATCAACATATAAAATTAAACATTCAATTAAATCAAATAGCTAATTAACACTACTATGCTTTTAAATAATTTTTTCAACATATCAAATATTGTAAAAGAGGAAAATACAACTAAATATACTGTAGCTATTGAATTAAATCCTCAACACGCCATATATGAAGGACATTTTCCTGAAAACCCTATAGTACCTGGAGTTTGTATGCAGCAAATGGTAAAGGAAACTTTGTCTTTAATTTTAGAAAAGAAACTAATGTTATACAAAGCAGATAATATTAAATTTTTAAACTTAATAATACCAAGTATCAGCAAAACACTGAAATTAAACATACATATTAAATCAACAGAGGATAATCAAATAAAGATTGATAGCAATATTTCGGATGAAGAGAGAGTATATTTTAAATATATCGCTTATTTTAAAGAAGTATCTTTACCAAAAGCAATTAAATAAGTAAAATGGACCACAGTCAGCAATATTGGGATTTATTTAACACAAAGAAATGTTGTGTGATAATTCCTACCTACAATAATTGTATGACATTGAGCAATGTGATTGAAGAAGTTTCTTATTATACAAACAATGTAATAGTTGTAAATGATGGTTCAACTGATAATACGGAAAATATTTTAAATAAATTTTCTACTATTACTGTTTTAAGTATAAAGCAAAACACAGGCAAAGGAAACGCCCTAAAGAAGGGTTTTGAAATTGCTAGAGATAAAGGATATGAATATGCAATAAGCATAGATTCTGATGGACAACATTTTGCCGAAGATCTTCCAAAATTTATTGAGATTATCGAACAAGAGCCAGAAGCCATTGTTCTTGGTGCCAGAAATATGACCCAAGAAGGCATTCCTGGTAAAAGCAGTTTTGGAAATAAGTTTTCTAATTTTTGGTTTAGAATTGAAACGGGCATTAAACATCCCGATACTCAGTCGGGTTATCGTTTGTACCCCATCAAACTATTAGAGAAAATGCACTTTTTCACTAAAAAGTTTGAATTTGAAATTGAGGTAATAGTTAGAGCTGCATGGAACGGTGTAAAAGTTGTTTTTATTCCAATTAAAATATACTATTCTCCCAAAGAAAAGCGTATTTCTCATTTTCGTCCCTTTCGCGATTTTGCTAGAATTAGCGTACTTAATACTTGCCTTGTTCTTATTGCTTTAATATATGCCAGACCTTTTAATTTTATAAAAAAACTAAACAAAAAGAATGTCAAGTATTTTATTAAAAATAATCTTTTAAACCCCGAAGAATCAAATATTAGAAAGGCAATAGCTGTATCTTTTGGAATATTCATGGGCATTTTGCCTGTTTGGGGTTATCAATTGATACTGGCAATTGTATTGGCTCATGTTTTTAAATTGAATAAGTTTATTGTTATTGTAACGGCAAACATTAGCATTCCACCAATGATACCATTCGTGCTTTTTGCAAGTTTTAAAACGGGTGGAATTATTTTGGGAAGCAAAGCTTCGCATTTATCTTTCATTTCAGGCATTACATTTGAAACCGTTAAAAATAATTTATATCAATATCTTATCGGAAGTTTGGTTTTTGGTTTTTTATTATCAATTTTGTGTGGTTTATTAACTTACTTAATATTGCGATTTTTTAAAAGAAAAATTGCAGCAAGCATTTGAATTTATTAATATATGTCCACTTTCTTTTTGTTTTTATATCGTTTTTTCAAT
>MNXO01000018.1:6340-7698 GCA_001872995.1 Bacteroidetes bacterium CG2_30_32_10
TACTATTTTGGCTAACTATCCTAACTACATTTAGTATTTCAATTTATTTTGCAATACAAATTAGATTAGAAGAGGACCTTACCAAGTTTATTCCAAAAAATGCTAGTATCGACAAGGTTACTTATGTATTTCAGAATTTCAAATTCAAAGATAAGTTAGTTGTTAATGTTTATCTTGCCGATTCTACGAAAGTAAAACCAGAAAAGTTAATTTCTTTTGCCAACAATTTGGCTGAAGAATTGAAGAAGCAATACCAACCCGATTACATCAAAGAAATATCTTACAAAGTATCCGATGATGTGATGAAAGACAGCTATGAATCTTTTTATGCCAATCTTCCCTATTTTCTAGATGAGAAAGATTATGCCTATTTAGACAGCGTTCAGTCCGAAAAGCAAATTGAATCAAGGGTTAAGAGCATTTATAAGTTATTAATTTCCCCTGCTGGTTTTGCATTAAAAGATTTTATGCTTAAAGACCCATTGAATATTGGGCTTTTGGCACTGAATAAGATTAAATCTATTGACCTGGATGAAAACTACGAAATTTATGATGGATATATATTCACCAAGAACAAGAAAAATATATTATTATTTATTACTTCTGCCAATTCTGCCAATGAAACTTCAAAAAATGCAAAACTCATTGATGGCTTAGATAAAACCATAGAAGAGTTTTGTAACAACGGAAAAAACTCAATTAAAGCCGAATATTTTGGTGGAATTGCGGTTGGCGTTAGCAATGCGAAACAACTCAAAGAAGATTCGATGATTACTACCTCGCTTGCTGTTATTTTAATTGTTATAATTTTAGGATTTTTCTTCAGAAAAAAAAGAGTAATGGGGCTTATTTTGATTCCTGTTATCTTTGGAGTTGCCTTTTCATTAGCAATTTTGTATTTAATGCAAGGCACTATATCAGCAATAGCGTTGGGTGCAGGTTCTGTTATCTTGGGTATTGCCATCAATTATTCCCTTCATGTTTTTACCCACTTCAAACATACGCAATCTGCCGAAGAAGTAATTAAAGACTTATCAGAACCACTCACTATTGGAAGTGCAACAACAATTGGTGCATTCTTGTGCTTACTTTTTGTGAACTCAGAAGCATTGAAAGATTTTGGTTTGTTTTCTGCTTTTAGTTTGATTGGTGCCGCATTATTCTCCCTCATTGTACTCCCGCATTTTCTTATTAAAGAACCTGAAATAAAAGAAGTTAAAAAGAAAATTAAGTTTTCTATTTTTGAAAAACTCTCTGAATACAAGTTAGAGAATAATAAATATGTGATTATTGGCTTGTTTATTGTTCTTGGGATTTGCTTTGTTACGGCGTGGGACGTAAAATTTGAAAGCGATATG
>MNXO01000016.1 GCA_001872995.1 Bacteroidetes bacterium CG2_30_32_10
AACTACTACTGCGTTTATCACAGTTCCTTTTCAATTCACGACTTACAATCGACTTGTCTTTTCCTATTACTTTGGCAATTTCAATTTGTTTGTATCCTTGCTGTTTCATTACACATATTGTGTATCTTTGTTCTACGGTTAAATGTTTCATATTGCAACTTTTTTTTTGACGAGGAGAGGGCAAAATTAAACTTTATCCATCAGGGCGAAGGGAAAGATTTTTTCTTTCTCCTTTGTCTTGAAAAATATTAATAAATTGTTTTCCTCGTTAAAAGTTGCATTAATTACTTGAATTTAGGATAAATAATAATTGGACTAATCTTAAATAATTACATTTTCATGAAAACATTTACAATTTCAGCCAAGAAATATACACCATACTTACTGATGGATGCAAATAATGGAATAATAGAGATTTCGGGAAGGTCATTCCCTGAAGATGTAAACCGTTTTTACAAACCAATATTAAGGTGGATTGATGAATACATAACTTCACCAAACGCAAGTACTCAATTAAACTTAAAGTTTACTTATTTTAATACCGCTTCTTCCAAAAAAATATTGGAATTAATAAAGAAAATGGCATCAATCAATAAAACTAAAAACATGCTTGTAATTAATTGGTATTACGAAGAAGGCGAAGATGATATATTAAATGCAGGAAAGGATCTTTCGGCGGTACTTGAAATACCTTTTCAATTTATTGAAATTGAATTGTAATTTTTATTGATTTTGCTGGTATATGGATAATTTAAAAATTAATGAAAGAAAAGATACTCCTTATATTTTGTTTAATATTGATACAGGAATATTTGAAATCTCAGGGAAATCTTTACCAGAAGATGCCAACATTTTTTTTTCTCCAATTATAGCTTGGGTAACAGCTTATGTTAAAGCGCCAAAGGACATTACCACTTTAAACCTTAAATTTGTTTACATCAATACCGCTTCTTCTAAAAAAATTCTCGAAATCGTTGATTTATTTGTCAAAAATAAAAAACCTAAGAATGAGTTAATTATTAATTGGTTCTATAAAATTGAAGATGAAGAACAGCGTGAAGAAGGCGAAGATTATGCCGATATGGTTAATTATCCCTTCAAACTTATTGGCTATTCCTGATACTCATTCGTTACTCTTAATAAATTTCCAAGCCAGCATACAAATTCTAAACATATTGAAATAGGTTTACTTTTTCCCTCTATTGAAAACTATAAAAAACAATCTACTGATGGCGGAAAACCAACGTTTTACATAATAAAAAATAAATAAATTTTTGTTTTTGATTTGGTATCTTCTAATCATAAATCGTCTCGAAGGGAAAAGGTCTCCTAGGATATATACCAATTTGTTTTTAAAGCCTTTGATTCTGCTCAGTTCTTCTTGTTTTATAACTGTTTGTTCTTTTGAAAGTAAGGGATTAGTAAGCAATACATCATTGAAATATTTGTCATAATTATCTTTATCAACCTCATTATAATGAGAACTTATAATTGAAGGGATTTCTGTGATAAAATGTTTTTGAACTAAATATAAATAGGGATAAATTGCTGCTCGTAAATTAAATTTAACCACACCATTAATAAATTTATTCCAATCTAAACCATGATTATTATATTTTTCAATTACTTTAACAATATCATAAAAGTGCGAAAGTCTTATTTTTTTAGATTTATAATGCTCGTGAATGTGCATACAAAGATGTTGCAACAAATTTTCGGGCGATAACATTCCAATATTATCTGTAAAGTCTTTTACAGGAATTTTGTTTTCCCAAAATGTAGAAATATCCAATTTTAAGAGCGAATCAGATTCATGAATATGGGTGTGCAACTCAATCATAATATGATTGATTCTATGAATGAATGCAGGCAGATGAAAATGCTCTTTAATTTCAATAAATTTTGATTTAACAATCGGGTTGGTGCCATAATTCAACGATTTTAGAATCTTTTCCATTTGAGAAACATCTTCTTTTTTTACCAAAATATCTATATCCACCATTGGTCGCAAAGCAATATCATCATAAACATGGTTGATTAAAGAAATTCCTTTTAACAAAATGATATCTATGTTGTTTTTATGGGCTTGCTCGGCTACTAATTTAAAATTCTCTAACAATACCGTATTTCGAGCAAAAGTTTTATAATACTGTTGCTTAAATAAATCCAAAGTAGCATTTGGCAATAAATGAAGAAGCTCCAGATCGCTAAGTTTATTAAATATAACAGCAGCTACCCCATGTTTTATAGCGTAGCTGCTAAATTTTTCCCAATTTAATGCTGGATGCAAAGAAATAAAACACTGAATGTTTTCAATGTCTTTATTAGTGTTAAGAATAACAAGTATAAATTGAACCTCTGAATTTTTAAGCATTACAATTATAAAAGTAATATTTATTTTTTATCCAAAGATTCAATCATTAATTTTATTTTTTCTATTTCTGCTTTAAGGTCCGCATTTTCCTTTTTAAGATCGTCAATTTGTTTTTGTTGTTCTTGAATTGCTTTAATTGCAATAATACCAGTTGAGGCGTAATCCAACATATAAACATCAGTATTTTCAACAGTTGCATTGTTTTTTTCTTGATGAGAAACAAGGTTAGGAAAAATACTTTCAACATCCTGAGCAATTAAACCAATATATCTTTTATTATCTGGTTGATTGATAAAATTATATTCAACAACATTTAATTTCATCACTTTATTCATTATAGATTCAACAGAAGTGATATTTTCTTTAAATCGTTTATCAGAAAGAGCAGTATATATTCCTGATACAGCATCAAAATTTCCTTTTGCAACATTATTAAAATATAAATACATATTATTAGTGGTATAAACATAAAAATGCCACCTATCAGCATCGTATCTATTTGAAATAGACAATCCGTCAGTTCCTCCAGTGTAGTGATCAACATGAAGACTTGTAACAGGAGCATTTGTACCTATTCCAACTCTATCAGTAGAAAAGTCGCCATAAATTAATGGAGTTGAAGTGCTAGAATTATCAATATATAATTTATTATTCCCTGTTTCATTTTTTCCTGTCTCATATCCAATAAATACATTACCAGTACCCGTAGCATTATAACCTGCATGCCAACCAAAAGCAACATTATTTGCCCCTGTAATATTATTACGTAATGCTGACACTCCCATAGCTGTATTATAACTCCCAGATGTAGTGCTTTGAAGTGCACTTGAACCTACCGCAACATTTTTCTGACCAGTATTATTGGCTGAAAGGCAATTGTTACCAATAGCTGTATTGTCAAGACCGATAGTATTGCTGTATAGAGCATAATTACCAACAGCAGTAAGATAACATCCAGGATATGTGCCAGAATATGTGCCAGTATTACTATAACCAGCCCTATATCCTATAAAAGTATTATAAGAACCACCGGTATTGCTTATTCCTGATTCACACCCAATCAATACATTTCCAGCACCAGTTGTAGTGTTTAATGCAGTTGAATAACCAATAAAAATATTACTACTACCAGTAACTTTAGCACCAGCAGTATCTCCAATAATAACATTGTTGCTTCCTGTTGAATTCCATCCTGCAGCATTTCCAATATATACATTGTTTTCGGTATTTATTCCATATTTGCCAGCCCACCAACCTAATGCTGTATTACCTGATTTTAAATTTTGTCTCAAAGCAGAAACACCAACTGCTGTGTTCCTTATTCCTGTTATATTATTTTGAAGTGCACTGGAACCAACACCCACATTTTTTTCTCCTGTTGTATTAGAAGAAAGACAATTATTGCCGATTGCAGTGTTGTCAAGCCCAGTAGTGTTTTTATACAAAGCCCTTGTTCCAACACCCGTTAAATAACAACCAGGGTAATCAGGAGAAACATAAGTGCCAGTATTGCTATATCCAGCTTGATAACCGATAAAAACGTTAGCGGTTCCTCCAGTATTAGAATAGCCAGCATTATAACCGATAAATGCATTATAATTACCAGTTGTGTTATAGCCAGCCTGATATCCCATAATCGTGTTATACGTCCCGGTAGTACTATTTCTCCCTGCCTCATAACCCAGCATGACATTACTGCCTTCAGTGTTTGAATAACCTGCATAATAACCTAAAAATACGTTGTTATTGCCAGAAATATTTGAGTAACCAGAATTGTTTCCTACAAAAACATTACTTTCTCCACCTGAATTTTTATCTCCACTTTGGTTTCCAAGAAACACATTATAACTTCCTGTACTATTGGTATAACCGCTTAAATAACCCATAAAAACATTATAATCCCCTCCTGTGTTTGAATATCCGCTTGAAAGACCAATAAAAACATTTTGAGAACCATCTAAATCACTATTATTTACATTAAAACCAGCATTTTCACCAATAAAAATATTTTGTTGTCCGGTAACATTATTTTGTCCTGCTTTGCTTCCCAAGAATACATTGCCACCCATACTTCCATGTTTCCAACCACTCTGATATCCTATAAAAGTATTGTCACTCCCTGTATTGGCTTTGCCTGCTTCATATCCAAAAAATGTATTGTAATTTCCTGAAATGTTATTTAAACCCGTTTGATATCCTAAATATGAATTATACATCCCACTTACATTTTTCATTCCACTCAAATGTCCTATAAAGTAATTGTTAGGAGTAAGTCTCATATAACTTTGGGTAGTAGTGCCAATATTGCTTACTCCAAAGCCTTTATCCGTATTTTTGGTCCATATTCTAGTGCTATCCATCGTAACACGAAGGTATTGGTCTGTAATTCCTTTTGTGGAAGTTCTTCCACTAACAGCAAAACCACCTACAGAACCAGTTGTCTCAATATAAACACGAACACTATCTGTTGTAACTGAAAAGTAATCGCCTGAAGTTTCTTTTGTAGAAGTTCTGCCACTAACAGCAAACCCACCTACAGAACCTTTCACCCCATCGGTAATATATACTCTTACACCCTCAGGAAATACAGCAAATACTGTATTGCCAGTATTATCTTTTACTTGAAACAAAGTGTCAACAAGAGAAGCAGTATTTTGTTTTATTTCAAATTTGCTATTGGGTGTCTTGGTTCCAATTCCAATATTATCGGTAACATCGTTTAAATAAACGTTAGAGCCTGTTTTTCCCCAAATATCATTGGTGTTTCCACCTGAAGAAATATGAGTCCAGCCTTTTACAGCACCTGTATAAAAGAAGAAACAGTTCAAATCGGTATCAAATACCATTAAACCAGTTGCAGGAGAAGGCATGGTTGTTCGAGTGGAAGTTGTTACGCAAGGAATAAGCAATCCCTTGGTTGTAGAATATACATCCAACATTGCCGATGGGTCTGGCGTGTGTGCGCTCACATTAGTGATTGTTACATTTTGGGCTTTAGCTCCCATATTAATATAAATAAAGAGGCACAGAATTGTGATACAATTCAAAATGGAAAGTGTATTATTTTTTCTCATAGGGCAAAATATTAAGTAACAATTCAAATATAATGAAACAATATAGGTAAACCAAATAATTTAGACTAAACTGATAAATTTAGGTAGAAATACGTATTAAAAATGAAAAACTGGTTGTTAAATGTTATTATTATTTATAAATTAAACGTTAATAATTAATTAAAAATAGCGAATAGCACGGACCCATCTAAGAGATTCTTTGTTAATCGTAATTTCTTCTATAATTGGATATGGTTCAGTATTATATTCAGGTAAATAAAAAACTGTTATTGCTGCTTGCCGTGTACGTTCGGTTGAGGACCAATAAGCTCTCCCATCATAAATAGGGTTATATTTAATCAAACAATATATCATTCTACATAACTCCCCTGTTGATGGAAGAAACCAATCATCATAACCATTTAATATTAAGTTAAAACAAATTCGGGCAGCTATGCCCCTTGTGTCGCAATTATTTACAATATTTATAGTATTTTGCTTTCCTTTTCCAACAGCAGTATCTGTCTCAGAAACATTTGGTATATCCAGGTCTTCACATCCCCAAGGAGAGTCTGTACTTTGGTCATTGAGCGCACATACAAGCCCATGTAGTCCTGAATTATCAACATAAATAATCATTTCACCTAAACAATTTTCCCCAATGTGGTATTGAGCCATGAATGTCATATCTTCACTATAAGATATTCCCATTGAATTAACAGCTTTTAATCTATAATGATAAAACTTACCAACACCCAACCCTGATATTTCTACAAAAACCAATGAATCAACGTTTCCAGTTATAGGGCATTGAGGTGCAATTATTTCGTTTCCATAAGATGTAGTTTTCCCATATTCAAATGTAACAATAGTATTTAAACCATTAGCATTTACTTTTCCGTTTAATGTAGCTGAATATGAATGAATATTAGAGGCAGGTAATGTAACTGCACTTGGCGTGTTTGCTAAAGTTGTAAATGATATATTTTCACCAGAGACTATATTTACTGGGTTCTCAGCTTTAATTCGATAATAATAAGTTGTATTGGCAAGCAACTCAATTTCTTGATTCACATTAATATTTGAAGTTCCACTAATTTTTATAGGGATTGTATATTGATAGCTTGTGAAATTTGGGTTAGTATCATATTCAAAAAAAACATTCGTAATAAACCCATTGGGATTTACAATTCCATTAAATATAGCGCTATTTACTTGTATATCAGTAGCCGTCGTAGTTATAGAAACTGGATCTAAAATAACCAAAGAAGATTTTTGCCAAATAGGAATACTATCATGGCTCATCATTAATATTTGCCCAGATTTTCCTTTGGGTAAAATTACCCAATTGGTTCCATTATAATAAATCATATCTCCTTTAGCTTGACCTTCTAATCCTATTGAAATAATATTTGTATCATTTTTGATATTTATTGTTGGTAATTCTTTAATATTAGAACTATCAACTTCGAAAAGTAATCTGCTATTCCAATGTGTAATATCACTTTGACTAATGCTTGCTGCGACAGAATTTTTAAATACAGGATCGTTT
Source organism: Bacteroidetes bacterium CG2_30_32_10 (assembly GCA_001872995.1). Classification (GTDB taxonomy): domain Bacteria; phylum Bacteroidota; class Bacteroidia; order Bacteroidales; family CG2-30-32-10; genus CG2-30-32-10. The sequence goes on from MNXO01000016.1 coordinate 6,980, forward strand.
TCATTTTGAACACTTCCTGCATATAAAGCATAAGGCACGGATAATAATTGTGTAGTGCCCATGTGGACGAATGAAGTCCCTCCATTAGCATCTAATTCTACTTTTAAAAAATAGGTATTTGCTCCCCAATTAATAGTGCTAAAATTACCACTAACATAAGTGCCATTTCCTATTGCAAAGTCTACTAAGCCAAATTGATTGGTGGTTGTGTTTTTTGTTTCTACATAAACTGAAGAACCAGATATACTCCCTTGTAATATACTTAATTGAAAACTTACATTATGGTTTGTAAGTATATTTCCTGAAGCGTCTTTAACTACTGCTTGGTATTTAAAAGCTTGAGGTGCTTAAGCATTTAATGATAAAATGCTCAGTATATTTAATAATACTATAAATAAAATAAATATTTTCTTCATAAGGCTTATTTTTTAATTATTTTAAAATGTTTAATCCTATTGCCATTTGTTGTTGATACTGTTATTAGGTATGTTGAAATAGGATAATTAATTAAATCAATTTCTGCTTGGTTTTCTGAAGAGTTTATGGTCTTCTTAATAATAATAATGCCTTGATTATTGGTTACGTTAATTAGAATGTTTGTATTTTCGATGTTTTCCCATTGAATTTTAAAGTAGCCATTGGTAGGATTTGGAAATAATTTTATGTTAAAAAGATTTTCAGATGGTTCATTAATGGCAACCACCGTATAAGTGTTTTGCTGAAAACCTTGTGTAATGATAGCTCCAGAAGATGAAAATGTGGAAGTTACAACTTCTCCTAATGTCCAACTTAGCTGTGCATTGGTGCCAACATAATAATTACCTGCTGAGGCAATTACAAAGGGACTTACACTTTGGCTTTTTGCAGATAATCCTATTGTTGCTATTAAAATGTAAAATGCAATTAATTTTTTCATAGTTAAAATGTAAGAAAGCATAATACAAATGTATATAATATTTACATTAAATACAATATTTAAATAAATATTTTACTAAATAGT
>MNXO01000061.1 GCA_001872995.1 Bacteroidetes bacterium CG2_30_32_10
AAATTTACGCACTTTTCGTCCATCGGGAAAGTAATCTAGATTCCCATTTATAAATATTGTATCATCAATGATACCGCATGTACCACCAAAAAATCCGTTACTATATCCTTGTAAAATAATATTTTCGGGATTAATACAAAGAACTTTATAGTCTAACTTTTTAAGGGCAATAAAAATCCCAATATCTGAAGTTATATATGTTTCATTTCCAAGTGCCAACAAATTACATTTAGTATAACCTTGGTTTACTGATAATGTTTTCAATTGCTTTGTGTTCTCTATTATTGTTTTATCGGTAATTTGAAGGTTATGAATTAAATGACTTTCAGTAACCACGGCATTATAAATAGCACTATCAGGATATTTATTTCCAACACAACAAATACCTTTTACAAATGGAATTCCTTTTGAGGTAAGTAATTGCTGGTATTTTTCTGGTGTATTGGGCGCAATAATAAGGTTATCATTTGTTTTACAGAAAAAAACATCTGGATGACCAGAAATAGCATTGTATGTTACATGAGATGAAGAGAATTCAACTACATCACCAATCTTTTTTAGTTTCTCCTTAGACTCTTTAGGCGATCTATAGTCAATTATAATTAACATAAAAATTATTTCCTTTTAAAGAATTGTCGGTTTTAAAAACTACAAATGAATAAAATTTTAACAGTTCAATTTTATTGGTTGAATTATAACCAATTGCATAATTTAGTTGTTCTTTAGCAACAAATATAGTGATTTTTTTTAGTTTTTTTTCGTTCTTAATCTTCTTAAATAAATCATTCCAAATTTGTGTTAATACTAATTCTTTAAATGATGGATGAAACGGACCTGCAATTAATGAATCTCCTTTCATCAATCCTTCAGAAGGGTGCAAACCTATTCTAATTACTTTGGTATTTGAATTAACAAAAATATTATATATTTCTTTAGTCCATTCTACAGCGTCTTCAATTGATAATGGAAAATATTTGTTTTGCTGATAGAGCAATTCTAAAGCAGTATCTTTAATAACTAAAGTGGGATAGATTCTTGTGCAATCAGCTTGCAGGCTTATAATCTGCTTGGCTGTTTGTTTTGCTTTTTCAATAGTATCAAAAGGAAGTCCAATCATCATTTGCAAACCGAGATTAAATCCTGCATTTTTAATAAGCACAGATGCATTTACAATATCTTCAACCTTATGTCCCCTACCTGAATGAGCAAGAACTTGTTCATCCATTGATTGAGCACCTAATTCGATGGTTTGTAGTCCATATTTTTTCAATAAGTTTAATTCATTATCGTCAATAAAATCAGGTCTTGTAGAAACTCTAATTTCTTTTACCACTCCCCGATTAATATATTTTGAAGCAATTTTCAAATATTTTTCCTGTTCTTGAAACGGGATTGCCGTGAAGCTCCCACCAAAAAAACCAATTTCTATGAATGCATTTTCTTTGGGTAAGGTCAAAAGGTGATTATTAATTGTATTTTCAATATCGTTTATTGATGGGATATTTAGCTGACCCGAAATTTTTTTTTGATTGCAAAATACACACTGATAGGGGCAAGCAGCATGAGGAATAAAAATGGGGATGTTATAATGGTTAATTTTAGGGAATATTTCAAGCATTTTAGTGAAAAATAAAGGATTTTAATTAAATTTAATATCACTAATTTGTGTCATTCTTTGTAGAATAATGTTTTTACGTTTATTAATATATGGGGATTGTTTGGTAGCAGTATATTTTAATGGATTGGGTAATGTAACAATAATCGCCGCAGCTTCTTCTCTAGAAAGTTTGATGGCAGGTTTTTTAAAATAGAATTTTGAAGCAGCTTCTGCACCATAAATTCCATCACCCATCTCAATAACATTAAGATATACTTCCATAATTCTTTCTTTTGACCAAAAAAGCTCAATCAGAAAGGTAAAATATGCTTCAATTCCTTTTCTAATAAAGCTTCTATGAGTCCATAAAAATACGTTTTTTGCAGTTTGTTGGCTAATAGTGCTTCCGCCTTTAATTTTTTTTGGATGTTTTTGATTGTTTTCATAGGCTTTGCGAATTGCCTCAATATCAAATCCAGAATGTTCTAAAAAAAGATTATCTTCAGATGTAACAGCTGCAGTTATTAAATTATTTGATATTTTATTTAAAGGGACCCATTTATAATCAATTTTCATAGGCTTTCCTTCAATATTTTTTTCCAGAGCTCTAATTATCATTAATGGTGTAATAGGTGGAGTAAAATATTTATAAATAATAACGGGTGTAATTGTAATAATAAAAAACCCAATTAAGCTTTTATAAAGTATTTTTGTTGATAAACGTAAAATATTCTTAATATAACCAGACTTTTTGGTAATCTTTTTTTTCATCAATCAGGGTATGTGAAATAAAGACTTAATAAATATTCAGATTTTTAAGTTTTTCTATAGTTAACTGTGGGTTAGTAGAGGAGAAAACACTATTTCCAGCAACTAATACGTTGGCTCCAGATTCAATCAGTTTGGTAGCATTATTTAAATCAACACCTCCATCTATTTCAATCAAAGCATTTGAATGAGATGATATAATTAATTGCTTGAGTTTTTGTATTTTATTATAAGTATTTTCAATAAATGTTTGTCCGCCAAAACCTGGATTAACTGACATTAGCAAAACCAAATCTACATTCATAATAATATCTTCCAATACATTAACATTAGTATGAGGGTTTAAAACCACTCCAGCTTTCATTCCCAAATCTTTAATTGATGAAATTGTCCGATTCAAATGGGTACAAGTTTCATAGTGAACGCTCAATATGTTAGCACCAGTATTTTTAAATCTTTCGATATATCTATCTGGGTCAATTATCATAAGATGAACGTCTAAAGGTTTTTTAGAAGCTTTACTAATATGATTAATTACAGGGAATCCGAATGAAATATTAGGAACAAATAAACCATCCATCACATCAAGGTGAAACCAATCAGCTTGACTATTGTTAATCATAGAAATATCTTTTTCTAAATTAAGGAAATTAGCAGATAATAAAGAGGGTGCTATTAAATGATTCATAATTATCAATACAAAAAATGATGAGATTAACTATATTTTAATTATACTAATCTTTTATAACTTTTATATTCAATTATCCTAAGTATGTTAATAGCAATTTACTTCTAGAAGTGTGTTTCAAACGTCTAATAGCTTTTTCTTTTATTTGTCTTACTCTTTCTCTTGTTAAATCGAACTGTTCGCCAATTTCTTCAAGTGTAAGGGCAGGATGACCATTAAGACCAAAATATAGTCGAATGACATCGGCTTCTCGGCTAGTAAGAGTAGAAATTGCTCTATCAATTTCTTTGCATAATGAATCGTATATTAATCCTGTTTCGGGAGTAGCATTGTCTTCGCCTTTAAGAACGTCATACATAGTAACATCTTCTCCTTGAACCAAAGGTGCATCCATTGAAACGTGTCTTCCTGCATGTCTTAATGAGTCTTTAACTTCAGTTTCAGATATTTCAAGGATATCGGCTATTTCATCTGCATTAGGTTCTCTTTCATAGGTTTGTTCTAATTTAGAGTATGCTTTGTTGATTTTGTTGATAGCGCCAATCTTATTTAAAGGTAACCTTACAATTCTTGATTGTTCAGCTAAAGCTTGTAATATCGATTGTCTAATCCACCAAACTGCATAGGAAATAAACTTAAACCCTCTTGTTTCGTCGAATCGTTGAGCAGCTTTAATTAGACCTAAGTTTCCTTCATTAATAAGGTCGGGAAGACTTAAGCCTTGATTTTGATATTGCTTTGAAACAGAAACAACAAATCTTAGGTTCGATTTAGTAAGTTTTTCAAGTGCAGCAGTATCGCCTTGTCTTATTTTCTGGGCTAAAGCAACCTCTTCCTCAGCAGTAATTAACTCAACCTTACCAATTTCTTGTAAATACTTATCTAAAGAAGCAGTTTCTCTGTTTGTTACTTGTTTGGTAATTTTAAGTTGCCTCATTGTCTAGATAAAAAAATTAAACTACGCTGAAAATATAACGAAATCTATTAAAATAAGTTTCAATTTGTTTCTTCTTTTTTTGTAGGTCTTGGCAAAAGTACTTTTCTGGAAAGTTTCATTTTACCAGTTTTTTTGTCAATATCTATTAATTTAACGGATATTTCTTGACCAACTTTTAAAACATCTTCTACTTTTTCGAGATGATTCCAATCAATTTCGGAAATATGAAGCAGACCGTCTTTTCCAGGAAGCACTTCTACAAAAGCACCAAAAGGCATAATACTTTTGACAATACCTTTGTAAACCTCTCCTATTTCAGGCACAGTAACAATTCTTTTAATTCTCAAAATTGCTTTTTCAAATGATTCATTATCATTTGCAATAATATCAATTACACCAAAATCACCAACTTCCTCAATAAGAATCGTTGTATTGGTTTCTCTTTGCATTTCTTGAATTATTTTACCACCAGGACCAATTATTGCACCAATAAATTCTTTAGGAATAGTCATTTTAATAATACGAGGAACGTGAGGTTTATAATCTGCACGTGGTTCAGTAATTGTTTTAGACATTTCGTTTAATATATGAAGTCTTCCTTTTTTTGCTTGTTGCAATGCTTCTTCTAATATTTGAAACGAAAGACCATCTACCTTAATATCCATTTGACAAGCTGTAATACCGTCTTTAGTTCCAGTAACTTTAAAATCCATATCGCCAAGATGGTCTTCATCTCCTAGGATGTCTGAAAGTACTGCATATTTATTGTTAGTATTATCTGTAATTAATCCCATTGCAATACCAGAAACAGGTTTTGTAATTTTAACACCAGCATCCATAAGAGCAAGAGTACCTGCACAAACTGTTGCCATAGAGGAGGAACCGTTTGATTCTAAAATATCAGAAACAATACGAATAGTATAAGGATTTTCTTCTCCTGAAGGGATAACACCTCTCAAAGCACGTAAAGCAAGGTTACCATGACCGATTTCTCTACGACTTGTGCTTCTATTAGCCTTCACTTCACCAGTTGAAAAGGAAGGAAAATTATAATGCAAAATTAAGTTAGACTTGCCTTCAAGAACAGCACCATCTATAATCTGTTCATCTTGTTTTGTACCTAAAGTAACAGTGGTCAATGATTGTGTTTCGCCTCTGGTAAATATTGCAGAACCATGTGCAGCAGGTAAGTAATCAATTTCGGACCATATAGGACGAATTTCGTCGAGTTTACGACCATCTAAGCGAATACGGTCATCCAAAATCATTTTACGAACGGCTTCTTTTTGTATATCATGGAAATAGCGATCTACAAATATTTTCTTTTGTTTTTGTTCTTCTTCGGTATATTTAGCAAGGTAATTTTGTTTTATTGCCTCAAATCCATCAGTTCTTTGATGTTTATTTGCATTACAAGTTTTTGCAAAAGCATACACTTTCTGATAAGTTTCGGCATACAAATCTTCTTTTATTTGTTCATCATCTACTTCGTGGCAATATTCTATTTTAGTTTTAGATTTTTCAACCATTTCGGCAAGTTCGAGCTGAGCTTTACATTGTATTTTAATAGCTTGATGAGCAAATTTAATAGCTTCAATCATTTCAGTTTCAGATATTTCTTTCATGCCACCTTCAACCATTACAATATTTTCTGTAGTAGCAGCAACCATTATATCAATATCTGCATTGTGCAAGTCATTAATATTAGGGTTAGCAATAAATTTACCATCAATTCTTGCAACTCTGACTTCAGAGATAGGTCCATTAAATGGAATATCAGATACCATAATTGCAGCAGAAGCAGCAAGACAAGCTAAAGCATCTGGCATTATATTTTTGTCAGCAGAAATTAATGATATTTGCACTTGTATTTCTGCATGATAATTACTTGGAAATAATGGGCGTAAGGCTCTGTCCACTAATCGTGATATTAATATTTCGTATTCTGATGGTCTAGCTTCTCTTTTAAAAAATCCACCAGGAAATTTGCCTGCAGATGCGTATTTTTCTTGATATTCTACTGAAAGAGGTAAGAAATCAACGTTTTCTGCAGCTTCTTTTTTGGTTACAATTGTAGCTAATAACATGGTATCCCCCATTTTAACAACTACAGCACCATTAGCTTGTTTGGCTAGTTTTCCAGTTTCAATACTTATTAATCTTCCATCTCCTAAATCGAATGATTTATTAATGCCAATTTTACTCATAAAATAATTAATTATTAATTTAATAATATAAAAAAAAGGCAATTGTAATAATTGCCTTTCATAATCCTTTATTTGGGCTACTTTCTAATATTTAATTTTTTGATAATTGCCCTGTAGCGTTCAATTTCCGAATCTTTTAAATAATCAAGTAACCTTCTTCTTTTACCAACAAGGTTTACCAATGCTCTTTCTGTAACACGGTCTTTTTTATTAATTTTTAAATGTTCGGTTAAATGACTAATACGGTGGGTAAATAATGCAACTTGACCTTCGCTTGAACCTGAATCAAATTCAGACTTTCCGTACTCTTTAAAAATGTTTTTCTTTACTTCTGAAGTTAAATACATAAGATTATTATTTATTCAATTAATTCTGTAAATTATTATGTCTGTATTTTTTATATGGGGTGCAAAATTAACATAATGTTTTAATTAAACCAAACTTTTAAGGATATTCTTTTTTGTTTTTTTTATTTTGGGTAATTTTCCTTTTGATTATCAATATTTATTTACTTTTGTAATATAATTTAATCTTTTGTTAATAATGAATTTAAATCATTTAAAAAGTTATACACAGTCAAAGTATTTTAAACCAATATTAAAAGCAATTATTCTATTGTGGTTTTTTTATGCGGTTTATGATATTTTTTTTAGAAATTCTTCCGATTCAGATGATAGTAGAAAAACATATATTGTTAAAGACAATAGTGAAAATAGGACAGACACAAGCTCAATTGAGAATAAACATAGCAATAATAATGACAAATCTACGATAACAAATTCAAATACTAATAAAGACAATAATTTTGTATTATTTAACTATACAGTTTCTAAAGGAGAAAGCTTAAAAAGTATTGCCACACTATTTAAAACCAATGTAAATAAGTTAAAACAAATAAATTCATTAAAAAATGAGCAAATAAAAGTAGGTAGCACGATTAAAATTCCTGTAAAAGCAATTCACACTATAAAAAAAGGAGAAACACTTTATTCAATCGCTGTTAAATATGGCACTACTCGTAAAATATTGAAAGAAGTAAACAAATTATCAAGTGAAACAGATATAAAAGTGGGTAAAAACATTTGTATTCCTTTGTTATAAAGTTTATTTTTAGGTTTTTCTACTTAAATTTTTAAAACCTCTCCAAATTATTTTAATATCATTAAATAATTTATAATCTCGTGCATAAAGCATATTTAGCTTGTCAATGGTGTCATTTGTAAATGCTTTATTCTTAAATGCATCGGTTGGATTAAGAATTCCCTTTGTTAAATTAGGAAGTTTATGATTTTCTAAGGTATTATAATAACCAACCCAAGTTTTTCTTTTAAATATAACTAAAACAATGTTTTTAATTAAATTGGGCGGATTTCCAACAATAAATATGGCAAAAGGAAGAATAATTATCAACACTAATGATAATAGTATATCTAAGAATCTTTTTGTTCGCTTATTATTGATTTTACTGATAGAATTTATGTTGATAACATATAAATCGCTTGATGTGTCTATAGAATTGCTGCCAATTATGTATAAACTCTCAGGCGGAGCAATTTTATAATCGAC
>MNXO01000006.1 GCA_001872995.1 Bacteroidetes bacterium CG2_30_32_10
TAGTAGTTGCTATTGCAATTATACTTGGAAGTTGCGGAAGTTCTGATATAGGTGAACTATATGGTGTTCAAAATCGCCCTCAGAACTGGGAACAGCCATTACCATACGGAATGACATACATTCCTGCCGGATCGTACAATATGGGTCCTGCTGATCAAGATGTACCCTATAATATGATTTCAAAGTCAAGAACAGTTACTGTGGACCCATTTTATATGGATGAAACAGAAATTACAAATAACGAATATCGTCAATTTGTATATTGGGTTAGAGATTCCTTAGCTCACGTTATACTTGGTGTTATTGGTTCTGACCCTGACGCTCACTATATAAAAGCCGACAGAAGAGGAAACCAATTTGACCCTTTAATGAATCCTAGAACCTATGCGCCAGATTTCTTTTTTATTAATTGGAAAACTCCAATCGATTGGAACGGAAAAGATGACCCAGCTAATAAAACAGCCTTAGAAAGCATGTATTTACCTGAACGTGAAAGATTCCATTTCGTTAAAGAATTTGATACCCGTAAACTAATTTACGATTTCTATTGGATTGATTTGAAAAAAGCATCCGAAAAACAAAATAGATATCGTTATGTTCGCGTTCAAGTACCTGGTATGGGAGAATCATACATTATAGATACAACTTATGCCAATGGTGGAGGATACGATAAAAGTATTGGAATTATCGACCGTACCTCATTTGTGGTTCATGACCAAGTACAAGTTTATCCTGACACATTATGTTGGGTGCATGATTTCACCTATTCTTACAATGATAATATGACTAAAATGTATTTTTGGCATCCAGCTTATGATAATTATCCCGTAGTTGGGGTTAATTGGAAACAAGCAAAAGCCTTTTGCATTTGGAGAACCGATTTGTTAAATGGATATTTATCACATAATGGAGAAGCCTTTTACAATGATTTTAGATTACCATCAGAAAGTGAATGGGAATGGGCAGCACGCGGCGGTCTTGATTTAAATCCACTTCCTACTGGAGGTCCTTATTTAAAAGATATTAAAGGTTGCTATATCGCTAACTTTAAAAACTTACGTGGTAACTATGTAGATGATGGTGCTAACAAAACTTGTATTGTTGGGCATTATATGCCTAACGATTATGGCTTGTACGATATGGCTGGAAATGTTTCGGAATGGACTAGTAATGCTTATGACGAATCAATGATTGATTTTGGTCACGATATAAATATGGATTATACCTATAATGCTAAAGAATCAGACCAAGATGTGTTAAAAAGAAAATCTATTAGAGGTGGTTCGTGGAAAGATATCAGCTATTACTTGCAAGTAAGCTCGAGAAGTTACGAATATCAAGACACTGCAAAGTCTTATATTGGATTCCGTTGCGTACAATCATATTTAGGAAATTCTCAAAACCCTAATTTAAAATCTTCAAATTATTATCAATAAAATATTTTTTCTATTAGTTTCAATAATAAATATTACTTTTATCCAATTTTAATAAACATAATAAAAACTAAAATTTCATCAATATGAAAATGTCGCAATTTGTTCAAGGTAAAAAGTTTAAAAACTTTATGACTAAGCTTTACGGATGGGGTGCTTCTGTTGTTATACTTGGAGCCTTATTTAAAATAGAGCACTTTAAAGGAGCAAGTATCATGTTGATGGCTGGTTTAGGAACAGAAGCGCTTATTTTCTTTTTCTCAGCTTTTGAACCACCTCACGTTGAACCAGACTGGACTTTAGTATATCCTGAATTAGCAGGTATGGCTGGTGAAGATTTTATGATAGAAAACCAATCTCATTCAAGAGATAAAAGAGGAGATGCAGTATCTCAAGAACTTGATAAAATGCTAGCTGAAGCTAAAATTGGTCCCGAATTGATTGATAGTTTAGGAAAAAGTTTCCACTCTTTAAGCGAAAATACTTCAAAATTATCCGATATTACTAATGCTACCGTTGCTACAAACGAATATGTTGATAACGTAAAACAAGCTTCTAAATCGGTAGACCAATTGTCAAATACTTACCAAAAAACAGCCCAAGAACTTACTAAAGAAATTTCTGTTTCAGAAAATTATTATAACAATTTAAAATCTGCTTCAGATTCTGCTCAAATTATGTCTTCTTCATTTAATAAAAATGCTGAAACGATTCATAAAACGGTAGATGCAACTGATGGTTTTGTAAACAGTATTAATGCGGCAACTTCTTCGGTTAATGAACTCAAATTAAGATACCAAAAATCTACTGATTCGCTGACCAAAGCATCTGATGCTATTGACTTTTCAGAGGTAGATAACAAAACCTTCATTGAACAATTACAAAAAGTGTCTAAAAACCTTTCTGCACTTAATGCAGTTTACGAATTGCAATTACAAGGTTCAAGCGAACAACTTGAAAAAACTAATTTAATTCCTACTAGCATCGACCAATTCCTTAAAAGCCTTGATTCTTCTACCGATTTCAATAAAAAATTGAAAGATAATATGGTTGCTTTAAACACTGCTTATGAACAACAATTAGCTGGTACATCAGGGCAAGTTGAAAAAACAAAAGTTTTACAAGAAGGTATGGCTCGTTTTATTGACAATTTGAAGGTTTCTGCAGAAAACACTCAAAATTTCCAACAAGAGCTTCATTCATTAACCAAAAACATTACCGCTTTAAACAATGTTTATGGCAATATGCTTAGTGCAATGAATGTTAATACTAACAAATAACCATTAATTAAATAATTCAACATTATGGCTGGAGCACTATCACCGAGGCAGAAAATGATTAATATGATGTATTTGATATTAACAGGTATGCTTGCACTTAATGTGTCAAAAGATATTTTAAATGCCTTTGTAGTTGTTAATAATAGCTTGGTTGTTACTAATAAAAACTTTGATAGCAAGGTTCAAGATTCATATTTGATATTTGCAAATGCTTTAAAACAAAATCCAGAAAAAGTAAAAGAATATTACGATAAAGCAATGCTTGTAAAAAAGAATACCGATGAACTTATTGGTTTTATCAAAGATGCGAAAATAAAGGTAATTATGGAAACCGATAAAATCAGCAAAGATGAAGCATTAAAAGTTGTTGATAGTGTTATTGCCATTAAAGCCAAAGAAAATTTTGATGACCCAACACGAGTGTTTTGTGGTGTCGCTAGCGAAAATTGTACTGGAGCAATTGCTTCAGAAATAAAAAAACGTATTGAAGATTACAAGAAAAAAATATATGAAATTTTAGGAAAAGATAAAGATAAAATTAAACTTTCATTAATAACAGATGGCGTTTACTTTGATGCCAATAAAACTAAAATAAATTGGGAACAAAATAATTTTCAACACATGGTATTGGTTGCTGCCATTACCAATTTAAATAGAATTATTGGAGAAATAAAAAATGCCGAATTTGATGCGGTGAACCAATTGTTTTCTTCTGTTAGTAATTTAGATTTTAAATTTGACCAATTAAAAGCAAGAGTAGTTCCTAAAAGCAAAATAGTTACTGTTGGTGAAAACTACGAAGCTGATTTATTTGTTGCAGCTTGGGATAGCAAACAAACACCAGAAATTTGGATTGGTGATTTTGATACTGTTACCTGGAAACCTAAAGGACCTGTTCAAAAACTTGAAACTTTTGTGGCAGGTATTGGCAAGTTTATTAGTGGTGGTGGCGTTGGAGACCATATAATAACAGGTGTTATTAAAATACCCTCACCTACTCCTGGTGAACAACCTCGTTATTTCCCGTTTAAAGATGAATATAAAGTTATCCCTTCTACTTCTACAGTTTCAAATACAAAAATGAATGTACTTTATGTTGGATTAGGAAACCCTGTTTCTATTTCTGTTCCTGGCACTGCTTCAGATAAAATTAATGCTTCAATTACAGGTGGAAGTATTGTAAGAAAAGGAAATGGCAATTTTATTGTTACAGTACCTGGTACTTTACAAGGGAAAACTGTTAAAATAAACGTTTCAGCTACAACTGCAAGCGGAACCACCAAAGGTGCAGGAAGTTATGAGTTTAGAGTTATGGGTATTCCTAGACCCGAAAGTTATTTAACTACTGCAAAAACTAATGGACCAACTCCTAAAAATTTGCTTATACAAGGAGAATTAAAAGCAAGACTGATGGGATTTGTATATGAAGGTGTCGGATTTAATATTATATCCTATACCGTAATGAGAAGTGGTGATGGGAAAAAAGCAAATGGGAATGGCTCTAAATTCAATTCTGAAGTTATTAGTTTAATAAATTCTACAAAAAGTGGTGGAATGTTGTTTTTTGACCTCATCAAAGCCTCAGGACCTGGCGGTATTCAACAATTATCACCTGTTATCGTAACAATACAATAAATTTAATAAAGGAGAAAAAATTATGAAAAAAATTATTTTAATCTGCGTTGCATTCATAGCATTGAATCTTTGTGCTTATGCTTCAAAAATGCCTCCTGATACTATTAAAATTACTCAAGGAAATACTCCAAATAATGAAAACGATACTACGCTTATTTTAGATGCACCAAATCCACCTATGAATAATGTATGGAAAAAAATAAATAATCCTAATGCAAAGATCGTTCCTTATACTTATATAAATGAGGAAAACGTAATGTGGTCTAAAAGAATTTGGCGTGAAATAGACCTTAGACAAAAAATGAATCAAAGCTTATATTATCCTTTAGTTCCTGTAAGAGATAGAAAATCCTTTGCTCAAGTAATAATAGATGCTGTAACCAAAGGATATGTGCTTGGAAAAGGCGAAGGTAAAAGCGACACCATCTTCTTAACTGCTTATGAAACAGAAGATATGAAAAGAATTTATAACAAAAAAATGGTAGGCAATCTTTTTGCTTCAGCATGGGATTCATTACCAACCGATACAAACGGAGATGGAGTTACTGATATTTATTCTAGATTTAAAAACGAATCAAGTATAGGAGATATTGTTAAGATTCGTATAACAGAACAATGGTTTTTTGATAAAGAACGTTCCGTAATGGATGTTAGAACTATTGCAATATGCTTATTAATGGACGAATACAAATATTTACCAGGACCTGGCGGTTCCTTTATTAAAGTATGGTTTGCTACTAAAGAATTGTTTTGGATTTATTTTCCTGAAGCGAGACCTTTATTCTCTCAAGCAGAATGCTATAATACAAAAAATGATGGTGCTCGGTTATCTTTTGATGACATTTTCTGGAAACGATTATTCAATGGGTATATTGTAAAAGTGGAAAACGTATATGATAGACCTATCAGCGATATGGGGCAAGATAAAGGTTATCTAAAAGGTTTGGATGCTTTGCTTGAAGGAGAGAAAATTAAAAATGAAATGATTGAATTTGAACATAATCTCTGGGAATATTAAACGTATTAATAAAAAATCCCTTTGAAAAAAGGGATTTTCTTTTTTATAGAAAGCAAGTTAAATAATTAACTTGTTTTTTTTTATATTTGCATTTGATATTATAATAATGCTAACAATCCCTTATTTAGATACTCCTATTGAATACTTAAAAGGGGTTGGTCCTCTTCGAGCTGATGTTATCAAAAAAGAATTGAATATATTTACTTTTGGACAAATGCTCAGTTTGTTCCCTTTTCGCCATGTGGATAAAAGCAAATTCTATAAAATCAATGAAATCAATCCTGATTTGCCTTATGTTCAAATAAAAGGTAAATTATCAAATATGCAAATAATTGGTCAAAAAAGAGCAATGAGAATGGTGGCTGACTTTGTTGACGAAACTGGTAGAATAGAATTGGTATGGTTTAATAGCGTTAAGTGGATTAAAGATACTATTAAACCTAACATTGAATATGTGGTGTTTGGAAAACCCACTCTTTTCAATAATAAATACAATATTGTTCATCCGGAAATTGATATTTTTTATGAACAAACTCTTAGTACCGAAACTGCTTTTCAACCAGTGTATAATTCTACTGAAAAATTAAAAACCAAAGGGCTTGATAGTAAAGGAATTTCTAAATTAATAAAAACAATACTTTCTAATTGCAAAGGAAATGTGCCAGAAATATTAACCGATGAATTGGTAAATAACTTGAAACTTCTGTCAAGAGAGCAAGCATTTTATCAAATACACTATCCAAGTGATATGAATTTGTTGGGAAAAGCTCAATTTCGCTTTAAATTTGAAGAGTTGTTTTTTATTCAGATTAGGTTATTAAAGTATAAGCTAATTAGAGCGGAAAAATCAACCGGGCAAGTGTTTTCAAAAGTGGGAGAATCATTTAATAGTTTTTATAATAATTGTTTACCCTTTGAATTAACCAATGCTCAGAAAAAAGTTATTAAAGAAATTAGAAAAGATACTGGTTCGGGGAAACAAATGAATCGTTTATTGCAAGGCGACGTGGGAAGTGGTAAAACAATTGTTGCTTTGATGAACATGCTGATTGCATTGGATAATGGATTTCAAACTTGCTTGATGTCTCCTACAGAAATATTGGCTAATCAACATTTTGTCACTTTAAAAAAACTATTAAATAATCTGGATATTTCTATTGAGTTGCTCACCGGTTCTACAAGAATTGCTAAAAGAAGATTGATTCATCAGCAATTGATGGATGGAGAATTAAAAATATTGGTAGGAACCCATGCACTAATTGAAGACAAGGTTCAATTTAAAAATCTTGGATTGGTGGTTATTGATGAACAGCATCGTTTTGGAGTCGCCCAAAGAGCCAAATTGTGGAAGAAAAACACGATACCACCTCATATTTTAGTAATGACAGCTACACCTATTCCAAGAACATTGGCAATGACAATTTATGGAGATTTGGATTTTTCAGTAATTGATGAATTGCCACCAGGCAGAAAAGCAATTAAGACTATTCATAAATATGATTCAGCTCGCCTGCAAGTGTTTGCATTTATGAAACAAGAAATAAAACAAGGCAGGCAAATTTATGTAGTTTACCCTTTGATTAATGAATCGGAGAAGCTTGACCTGAAGTTTTTGATGGATGGCTATGAAAGTATTGTTAGAGAATTTCCTCTGCCCGAATATGCCATTAGCATTGTTCATGGACAAATGAAATCGAAGGACAAAGAATATGAAATGCAACGATTTGTGAAAGGAGAAACACAAATAATGGTTTCAACAACCGTGATTGAAGTTGGTGTTGATGTGCCTAATGCATCTGTAATGATTATTGAAAACGCAGATAGGTTTGGTTTATCACAATTACATCAGCTTAGAGGAAGGGTTGGAAGAGGTGCGGAACAATCTTATTGTATTTTGATGACTGATTTTAAATTGACCAGCGATGCAAAAACCAGAATAGATACGATGGTTAGAACTTCCGATGGATTTGAAATTGCCGAAGTGGATCTTAAATTACGAGGACCTGGCGATATTTTGGGAACACAGCAAAGTGGGATTGTAGATTTGAGAATTGCTAATTTAGCTAGAGATGAACAAATTATCCAATTGGCAAGGAATACGGCTAATGATATTCTTAAAGATGACCCAGCGATTAAAAAAGAAAAAAATAAAAAACTGTTATTACAAATAAAAAAAATCGAAAAGTATGGCGAATTGTGGGGAAGAATAAGTTAGTTTTACAGGTATTTCTGAAAGAACAATGATGGCTTATTACAAAATAAATTTAAAAAATAATTCATTATGATTTACAATCAATGGTATGTAATACTAGATTCTAAAGAATTAAAAAAGAACAAACCCCTTAGGATTAAACGATTTAATGAAGACTTGGCATTGTGGCGAAACGAAAAGCAGGAAGTCTGTTGTATTGCCGATCAATGTTGTCATCGGGGAGTTTCGCTTGCTTGTGGCAAAATTATTCAAGGTAAGTTGGAGTGTCCTTTTCACGGTTTTGTTTATAACCCAT
>MNXO01000154.1:0-7537 GCA_001872995.1 Bacteroidetes bacterium CG2_30_32_10
ATATATTTCTATTTATTAACTTTTTTTATTATAACTTTATCGAATAATTAATAATCTAAATTCAATACATTATGGGAAAAGGTGATAAAAAATCTAAAAGAGGTAAAATAATTATTGGTAGTCATGGTGTTAGAAGACCAAACAAAGCCAATATTCCAAATGTTAAACCAATTGCAAAAAAAACGGTTGAATCAAAAGTGAAACCTATAGTTGAACCAAAAGTGAAACCTATAGTTGAACCAAAAGTGAAACCTATTTCTGAATCTAAAGCAAAATTAGTCGAAGAAAAAGTAATAGAACCAATTGCTGAAAAAAAAGTAAAAGTAGTTGCTGAGAAAAAAACTAAAACTGTAGTTGCTGAAACAAAGACCAAAGCTGTTGAAAAGAAAACTACTAAAAAAGGGAAAAAAGAGGTAGCTGAATAATATCAGACTAAACAAGCAAAAAAAAGGAGAATTAGTAATAATTCTCCTTTTTAATAAGTTAAAATGGTGTTTGTTATGCAATTTTTATTTTTTCTCTAACCTTTGCAAGAATTTCAATTTCAAATGCCTGAGCATATTCTTCTATTTCCTTTCCTTTATTGATAATATTGTTTGCAAATGCCTTATCGCTTAGCCCAGAAGCATTAATCAATACATTTAAGTAAGCACCCATAATAGCAGACCTTGCACATAAAGCACCCACACCAGCATCAGTAATTGAATTTGGATTGCCAAATAAAACCATTGCTTTAATAATTTCAAACGATTCAAAAGCCTTTTGCATGGTTTTAAATGGAACTTCAGTAGCATATTTAGTAGCATCTTGAATAGCTTTTGTTCTTAATGCCTTTTCTTGCTCATTGTTTTTAGGTAAACCAAACGCATCCATTATTTTATTAAAGGCATTGGTGTCTTCATCAACTAAAAGAAGTAATTCATCTTTTAATTTCTGACCTTTTTCAGCCCAGTTAGAAAATTCCTCCCAACGCTCCTCCCAACCAGGTTTATGTGATGACAAATTTGCTACCATTGTAGCTAAAGAAGCTCCCAATGCTCCAATATAAGCAGAAATGGAACCACCACCAGGTGCAGGCGATTCGGAAGCTGTTTCATTTGCAAAACCTTTGCAAGTTAAATTTATCAACTTCTTTTGATTTTCGTTTTGTAAAACGTATTCAATTATTTTTTCCTTAGGATTAAAAGGTTTTAAATCGTCTAAGCCAAGCGATTTCACAGCAATGTAGATTAATTCATCTTCAGAAACGCCAATAGAACGTTGTTGTTTTTTTAGAAAATATTTACCAGCATCGAGCATCGCTTTTAAAGGAATTAGTCCAACTAATTCAGAGCCAGTAACCCTTAAACCTCTTTTCTGAGCTTTTATGCTTGCTTCCTCAAAAGCAATATGAACAGGAGTAATGCTTATATTGGTGAGATTGATAGATATTTGAGCAATACCATACTCTTCAATAAACCATCCAATTGCTTTGCAGGCTTTTAATGAGCCAGGTATCATCACTTGATTGCCTTTTTCATCTTTCACAACCTTTCCAGTAACAGGATTTCCTTCTCTTTGAGGTCTTCCTTTTTCGCGAATATCAAAAGCAACGGCATTGGCGCGACGGGTGGAGGTTGTGTTTAAATTAACATTGTAAGCAACCAAAAAATCTCTGGCTCCAACAGCAGTTGCACCAGCAGTAGCATTAAATATAGCTGGTCCAAAATCGGGTTTCCATTCTGGTTTTGCTAATTTTTCTGGTAAGGCTTCATATTCACCAGAACGACAATAAGCAAGGTTTTTTCTTTTTTCTGTAAATGCAGCATTCTCATAACAATAAACAGGAATACCTATGTCTTTCCCAACCCTTTCTGCTAATTTACGGGCATAAACAACTGTTTCTTCCATCGTAATGCCTGCAACAGGCACCAATGGACAAACATCAGTAGCACCCATTCGCGGATGTTCACCTTTATGCTTACGCATATCTATCAACTCCGAAGCCTTCTTGATTGCTAAAAAAGCTGCATCAACAACTGCATCTGGGCTTCCTACAAACGTTACTACTGTACGATTGGTTGCTTTGCCAGGGTCAACATCAAGCAATTTGATGCCTTCGATACTTTCGATTTGGTCAGTAATTTGTTTAATAATAGACATATCGTTCCCTTCGCTAAAGTTAGGAACACATTCAATCAATTGTTTCATTTAGTATAATAATTTAGAAGAATTGTTTTTAAATTAATGCAAACCTACATAAATTTTTAAAAAAAATGGAGAATACAGATAAAAAACTCTAGTGATTTAAAAAAATTATATCTTTGAAACTTCTAATAAATCATTGTTTTCATTAATAAACTAATTTCTAATAAATGAATAAAAAGATTAAATCAATTACAGCCTTCCACTTTGATTATATTCCTCATGAGGAAGCTGAAGAAGAAATACAAATAGAAGGCTATAAAACAGCTCTTGAAGAGTTTGACAATAGTAGTAATTTAGTAAAAGAAATTACTTTTGATGAAAATGAAAATATTGAACAAGTTTACGTTTACAAATACAATGAGAATGGCAAACCTATTGAAGAAATTTTGTATTACGATTCTGATGAAGTAGTCAATCGAAAAACCTATAAAATAAATGGAAATGGAAATATTGAAAAAGAAACAATTTTTTATAGTGAAGAAGAGATTGATACCATTGCTTTTAATTACAATGAAGAGAATCAATTAACCGAAAAAGTTCATTATAATTCGGATAATGAAATTGAAACTATTGAAAAATATGTTTATTTAAACAATAATTTGATTGAAAACTCAATGTATGATGGAGATAACAAGCTAACATTTCAGAAGTTATTTAAATATGATGAGAAAAACAATGAAATTGAATTTGAAAGCAACGATTTAATAGAGAATATAAAGTTTAGAAAAGAATATGACTATGATGATGAAGGAAGAAGAATTGAATCGCTCACTTATAATGCCAAAGAGCAATTAATAGAGAAATCAAATTACGAATATAACAAAGGTAATAAAGCAATTCAGATTATTGAAGAAACGGCTTTTAAGAAAAACACTATCAAATTCTCTTATGATGAAAGGGAAAATATGATTTGCCAAGAAGAATACAATAAAAATAATGAATTAATCAGCAGTATTAAACGTGTTTATGATGAAAATAACTTACATTTAGAGACAGATGTAATTATTAATAAAATAAAAGAAGGAATAACTCAGCATTACTTAACAAAAAATGAGTATGAATTTTATTAATTATTCATCATCTAAATCATAGTCATAATTTTTTTGTTCTTCTTTTTTAAGTTCTTCCTTAGAAAATATTTCTGTTGCTGTTTTATCATTATTTTCAGCTGTTGAAGAAATGTTTTTTTGTTCAGAGATATCATTAACAAAGCAAAGCACTTTATATGGGTCGCCATGATTATCAACAATAGGGGCATAAGAGTCTTTAGACCATACTATACCTTTTTTATAAGGATGTTCAAATTCGCCAGAGTATATTTTACCTGTTCTTAGTGTTTCCCACAAATCTTTATATTGATTACTGTTTAAGAAATCTTTAGTTAACAAATCAGCAAGGCGTATATTTTTAATTTCTGTAAGGGTAGCATCAAATAAATCGAGTAAAAGTTTATTAGCAGTAAGAATTTTGCCGTTCATATCTATTTCAAATGTTGCCACCGTGGCATCAATAGCATAAATAATACCTTGAATGTCTCTATTTTTCTTAGCCATTTCTTCTTGAGTTGCAGTAAGCTCTTCCAAATTTTGACGCATTTCTTCTTCTTGTGCTTTCATTGCTTCTGCTTGTATTTGTGATTGTTCAAGCAAATAAGCTGTTTTAATATTAATTTTAACACTTGAAATTGTAGAGGCGATGCTTTCGCCTACTTTTTCGATGAAATCGACCTCAAATTCTTTAAAATCGTTGAAAGAAGCAAGTTCTAACACCCCATAAACAATATCATTCAATTTTAGAGGAACAATAAGAATAGCGTGAGGATTATCATAGCCTAAGCCAGAGGTTATATGAATATAATCATCAGGAACATCGGTGATGTGAATTGTTTTGTTTTCTATAAAACAAGCACCAACCAAACCCTCACCAATTTCAATTCTTCTCTCTAAGTATTTTTTTCTATCGTAGGCATAGCAAGCCGTTAGTTCAAGAAAAGTTTCATTTTTATCGGCATCATTCAAAATAAAAATGCCTCCTTGATTAACTTTAAGATAATTAACTAAGTTTTGGATAATATTATAGGATAATTCTTTAATATTATCGTTGTTAAGACGTAGTATTTCAGCAAATTTAGCTAAACCAAGGGTTGCCCAATTTCTTTTTTCATCTTCTGTTTTTCGGTTAAGTTCTTCTTCATCTGCTAATTGTAAGCTTTTACGCATTTCTATTAAAGAATTGCCTAATACGTCTTCTTTGCTCAATGGTGTAAATTCAATAGCAAGGTTTCCATTACCAATTTCATTGGCAAAATGAGCTGTTTCTTTCAATCCATCCATCAATCCATTTAAGGCATCAGACATTTCTCCAATTTCATCTGTTCCAGAAATGATTTTTTCTTTTGGAAGCTTCCCTTTGCCCATCATAACAAGGGCATCTTTTAGTTTTCTAACGGGAGTTATTGTTCTAATAGAAAAATATGCAATAATAATTCCACCAAAAAGCAAAACAGAACCCATCGTAATTACAAAAGTTTTGAACATAGTAAAAGAACTAATCATTTCTTCTCCACCAGTAAGCACTTTTTCCTGATATTTTGTTATCAGTAAATCTAAGTTTCTAAGAACTCTTTCT
Source organism: Bacteroidetes bacterium CG2_30_32_10 (assembly GCA_001872995.1). Taxonomy (GTDB): domain Bacteria; phylum Bacteroidota; class Bacteroidia; order Bacteroidales; family CG2-30-32-10; genus CG2-30-32-10. The sequence continues at coordinate 4,816 of MNXO01000154.1, forward strand.
GTTTGCAAAACAATGGAGCCGCCTTCATCCATCATTGGCTTAATTTCCATAACTATCATTGGGTCTTCATAGCTCTCAAATGAATTTAGGCTCGACATTACAGACTTTTGTTCTGCAAATAAAGAGTCTGTAGATAAAACAAATTCTGTTAAAATAATTAAGTCTGCTTTATCCCATTTTGAAGATATTTCATTTAAAGACGATTTTATTTCATTATACTTGACATTGTGAATACTTCTAAGCATATTTTTATCAGGAGTATTGTCGTTACTTTGCGTTGAAATCCAATTACCAATAAGGGTTTTGGAGTTGATAATCATTATTTTGAAGTCTTGCAAGGTATTAACTGTGGGAGTATAGATATTTGCAGTCTTTTCGTTGATTCTAATGCTTTTTAATAAAGTAGAATACGTAAGAAGGCTACTTACCAATACAGCAAAAACAAGAACCCCAAATCCAAGCCCAATTTTCTTACCAATAGTAAATTTCATTTTCATAAAGCTAATAATGTTATATGTTTAGTGCATTGCTATTTTTCTTTTTTGATGTCAATTTTCATTAAACCGTCTATAGATATGTCATAGGTTAATTGAATTTTTTGGTCTATGGTATAGGTATCTTTCACTTCAATCTCCATTAGTCCTTGAAGAGACATTTCGTAAGATGGAATAATACGCTCATTGCCATTTTTGTTAATTGTTATTTTCATTTTCATCAAATCTTCTAAAGGAATATCATAAGTAATATTAAAAGATTGATTTAATTTCAATTCTTTTACAATTTTAAGTTGCATCAAATCCTCTATTGATATATCATAAGTAGGTTCATATTCAATATTTTCTGTTGAATCTGATATGATATTAATTTCCATCAATTCAGAAATAGGAATATCATAAGTCAACGTATCTCCATCTGGTAAAGATAAAACTTTTAATGGAAATAAAAATATTAAAAGAATAACTAAGCTATATGTTTTAATAAAGAACATATTATTTAATAATAGCAAGTTTTAGAAGTTCAGCACCCACTTTTAATCCTTTATTTTTGGCATTTGTTTCGCTAAGTTCAAATTTTTGTTTGCTATCCACAACTACAAAGTTAATTGAAGCTCCTTTTTTAGTGCCACCCTCTGTGTCTGAAACCACCAATGTATTATTGCCACCAATTTTTCCTATTGCTGTTGCAATTTTACTGCTTTGTGATTGTGGTATTATTAATATATGGCATTTTTTAATGGCATCTACACTAGCGTATTTCTCAATAACTATCGTTTGAGAACCTGCTTTTTTTGTTGCAGCCATATTTTCTAATTCAGTAACTATAGGAGAATGGCCAAGCACGCCTATTACAAAGTTTCCACTTTGGTAAGCAGATGGCCAACTAACCAATTTTGTAAAATTATAAACAAATACCGAATGCATCTTGGCATTTGAAGTTTGGGCTTGTGTGCTAACACCCAAACCAATAATAATCAATAATATTAAACCTACTTTTTTCATAAAATTATATTTAGGATTATGTACAAATTTACTATTTTTTTTGTTTTATACTTTTTTTTATAATTAAAATTTATATCCAAGTGTAAACAGATACCATCTTCCTGCTTGCTGATAAGGAAATCTGGTGCTGCCTCCTTGATAATATTTTGTATCTAAAACATTATAAACTCTTGCATCTATGGAGAACTTATAAAATTTGTTTAAACGAAACCCAGTATTTATAAGAGATACCGCATCTACAGTGTTATCTGGATTTTCATAAGCTACTCCATTCAAAAAACTACCTGTTGGTATAGGTGATAGCTGTGCTCCAACATATCGGTAACTTATATTAAACCAAAAATCTTTGTAAATATTATACAATGGATTGACATCCAAAATCAAATTTCCAGTAAAGTTAGGAATGTTGTTTATTTGCTCGTTTTTTACACCATAATCTTTTGCTTCCATGGCACTTTGATAAGTAATTACTCCGGTAGCTTTTAAAAATTTATTGACATATAAAATTTCATTTTCAATTCCATAAGACTTCAACATTCCAGCATTTTTATAACGTGGTGCATCGCCAACTGCAGTTAAATCTCTATAAATAAAATTGGTAAGATTGTTGTAAAAACAATTTAAAGAATAACTTAATTTTTTATTAAACAAAAATACATTTGGAGTTAACTGAATGGAAGATAGTTCTTCGGGAAATAAATTGCTAGAACCTTTGTAACTAGCTAAAGAATTATAACGATACCAATAGGGAGCATCTACAAATGAGTTGGCATAAGAAAGTTTAATATTGAAAGTACTTGTTGGCAGGAAGATTACAGCAACTCTTGGACTAAAATTATTAATATTGTCGCCTTTGTGTCTGTCTTTTTCATCAAATCTTCCGCCTGCATTAAGTATCCATTTATCCGTTAAATTGTGCTTCACTTGTATAAATCCTGAATATATTATTTCGGCACCGGTTTCTAATAATTTGCCTTTAGTGCTATCTCCAAAACCATTGAGTTCTCCATTTGTTCCTGAAGGATAATAACTGTCAAACACATTCATGTAATCAATATTGTTGCCAATAAGGATATTTCCTTTACCAATAGTTCCTAAATCATACTTTTTATTGAGTTGCACAATTTCTCCCAAACTTATTTCCTTCCACGATGGAGCTCCAAAACTTTTAGTAAATGGGTTTGCAACTAATAGCACTTCTACACCATTATAATCGCCATAAC